>JAZUDA010000201.1:0-7854 GCA_045639455.1 Clostridia bacterium
TGAGCGAACAATTTGATGTTCCCTGCTTTATTCGCCTGTCCACCCGTGTCAGCCACTCCCAGAGCCTTGTGGAGTTGCAGGAGCCGGAGCAGGCAGAGTTGAAGCCCTACGAAAAGAACATCGCAAAGAACGTGATGATGCCCGGCTATGCCATCAAGAAGCACGTAATCGTGGAGGAACGGCAAAAGAAACTGGTTGCCCTGGCGGAAGAAACCCCGCTGAACAAAATTGAAGACAACGGCAGCAAGATTGGCGTTATCACCTCCGGCATTTCCTATATGTATGCCAAGGAAGCGCTGGGCACCGCCGTTAACTACCTGAAGCTGGGCATGGCCTACCCCATGCCTGAAAAGAAAATCCGTGATTTCGCCGCCGGCTGTGAAAAGATTTACGTACTGGAGGAACTGGATCCCTTCATCGAGAACCATTGCCGCGCGCTGGGCATTTCTGTCATCGGCAAGGAGCAGTTCACCCTGCTGGGCGAATATACGCCCGCGATGATTGCACAATCCGTTCTCGGCGTTCACACCCCCGATCATACAGAGCCTGCCGAAGCCCTGCCCGGTCGTCCTCCCGTCATGTGCGCGGGTTGCCCCCACCGCGGCACCTTCTATGTGCTGAAGAAACTGGGCCTCACCGTTTCCGGTGATATCGGCTGCTATACGCTGGGTGCCGTAGCACCCCTTGCCAGCGTCGACAGCACCATCTGCATGGGCGCATCTGTAAGCGCCGCCATGGGTATGGTCAAAGCTCGCGGAAACGAATTCGCGAAGAAGCTTGTTTCCGTCATCGGCGACAGTACCTTCATCCATTCCGGCATCACGGGTTTGATTGATATCGTATACAACAAGGGCATCAATACCGTAATTATTCTGGACAACTCCATTACCGGCATGACCGGTCACCAGGATAACCCCACCACCGGAAAGACCATCCGCGGTGAGGCCACACGGCAGATTGATTTGGAAATGCTGTGCCATGCCGTCGGTGTTGATCGCGTCGTGGTTGCCGATCCTTTCGATGTGAAACATTTTGAAGAAGTTGTAAAGGAAGAAGTAAACACGGAGGAGCCCTCCGTCATCATTGCCCAGCGTCCCTGCGCGCTGCTGAAGACCGTCCATTACTCCGGGCGCGCCATCGTAACGGACAAGTGTAAGAAATGCAAGATGTGCATGAAGCTGGGCTGCCCCGCCATTTCCTTCCGGAACGGCAATGTGCGGATTGACCCCAACCAGTGCAACGGCTGCGGCCTTTGTTTGAATGTATGCCCCTTCGGCGCCATCGAAAAGGAGGAAGCAAAATGACCACCAATATCATGATTGTCGGCGTGGGCGGTCAGGGTACCCTTCTGGCCAGCCGGATTCTTGGCAATACCGTGATTGATGAAGGGTACGATGTGAAGGTCAGCGAGGTTCACGGCATGAGCCAGCGCGGCGGCAGCGTTGTTACCTATGTGAAGTATGGCGATCAGGTCTATTCCCCCATCATCGGCAAGGGCGAAGCTGATATCATCCTGGCCTTCGAGCTGTTGGAGGCATACCGCGCCCTGCCCTTCCTGAAAAAAGGCGGCAAGATTCTTGTCAATACGCAGACCATGGACCCCATGCCCGTCATCACAGGTGCCGCCGAATATCCGCAGGATATTACCGACAAACTGCAGTCAAATGCGGATGTAACCGCCATCGACGCGCTATCCCTGGCAGCAAAAGCCGGTACTGCCAAGGCTGTGAATGTGGTGCTGCTTGGCCTGATGGCACGCTCCACCCCCATTGCGAAGGAAAAGTGGATTGCCTCTCTGACCAAAACCGTGCCCCCGAAATTCCTTGATGTAAACCTGAAAGCGTTTGAATATGGCTGGAATGCCTGACAAAGTCTCACTCTGATAGGAAAGAAGGCGTTTCCCCATGGCTTATCATATGGAATCGCTTGAAACAATGCCCCGTGAACAGCTGAAAAAGCTACAGGATGAACGGCTTATCTGGCAGGTAAAACGAATGTACGAGCGTGTTGCCTGTTTCCGCGCCCGCATGGATGAAAAAGGCCTCACGCCGGACGACATTCACGGCACGCTGGACCTTCATCTGCTCCCCTTCTCTTATAAGAAGGATTTGCGCGACTTTTACCCTTACGGCCTGTTTGCCGAGCCGCTGAAGAACGTGGTGCGAGTCCACGCCTCTTCCGGCACGACGGGGAAGCGGATTGTTGTCGGCTACACAAAGGGTGATTTGGCCCGGTGGGCGGACTGCACGGCCCGTATCTTTGCCGCCGCAGGCATCGGTGAAAACGATGTGGTGCAAATTTCCTTCGGCTACGGCCTGTTTACAGGTGGCTTTGGTCTTCACCAGGCCGCAGAACGGGTGGGAGCAACCGTTGTGCCCATTTCCGTCGGCAATACCGCGCTACAGATTCAAACGCTGATTGACTTCGGCGTCACCTGCATGTGCTGCACGCCCTCCTACGCCATGCATTTAGGCGAGGAAATCGAGGCCGCCGGCGCGAAGGAACGGATTTCCCTGAAAGCCGTCATCTTGGGTGCCGAGCCCTGGACGGAAGCCATGCGGGAGCAGATTGAGACAAAATTGGATGTGAAGGCCTTTGATATCTATGGTCTGTCTGAGGTCATGGGTCCCGGCGTTGCCTATGAATGCGAGCAACACATGGGCATGCACATCTGCGAGGACGAGTTCCTGGCGGAAATAATCGATCCCGATACGGAGGAAGTCCTCCCCTACGGCACGCCGGGCGAATTGGTGTTCACCTCCCTGACAAAGGAAGCCTTCCCGGTCATCCGTTACCGCACCCGGGATATCTGTACCCTGTACGCGGAGCCCTGCGCCTGCGGGCGTACCTCTCTGCGGATGGCCAAGCCTGCCGGACGCACGGACGATATGCTGATCATTCGCGGTGTAAACGTATTTCCCTCCCAGATTGAAGAGGTGCTGCTGAAGGTCAGCAGTGGAATCACACCCAACTACCAGATTATCGTGGACCGAGTGAACAACGCGGATACCTTCGACCTGAATGTGGAAATGAGCGACGCGCTGTTTACCGACGATATCAAGTCCATCGCGCTGACAGAACGAGCCATAACCGAGGAGCTGCGCTCCGTGCTTGGCATCGGCGTCAAGGTTCACCTGGTGAACCCCAAATCCATCCAGCGCTTTGAAGGCAAGGCACGTCGGGTCATCGACAACCGGAAACTGATTTAATCGGAGGCCGTCTCATGATTATCAAACAGCTATCCATCTTTTTGGAAAATAAAGTCGGCCGTCTGGCAGCCGCCATGAAACTGCTGGGCGACAACGGAATCGACATTTCCGCCCTGTCCCTGGCGGACTCCGCTGATTTCGGCGTTCTTCGCCTGATTGTGTCCGACCCCGCCGCCGGGCAGAAGATCCTGCAGGAGAACGGGATTACCGTGCGTATTACGGATATGGTGGCCGTTGCCTTTGACGATGTACCCGGAAGCGCCGCCAAGGCGATTTCTCTGCTGGCCGATAACGGTATTTCCATCGAATACATGTACGCCTGCATCGGCAGCGCCGAGGGAAAGGCGCTGATGGTCGTACGAGCAGATGACAAAGAAAAGGCCGAAACTGTATTGGAAGCGAATGGGATGAACGCCCACGCCCTGAAAGAGATTTACCGTATTTAAGGAGGAGGAGCACCACCATGGATTACATCATTTCAGACAGAATGAAAGAGATGAAGGGGTCCGCCATTCGTGAAATTTTCAAATTCGCCGCGGATCCCAGCGTGATTTCCCTTGCCGGCGGCAATCCCGCCCCGGAACTATTCCCCGGCCCCGCGCTGGCGGAAATCGCCGGGCAACTGCTGACGGAGAACCCCACCCTCGCGCTGCAGTACGGCGTAACCGAGGGGTACGGTCCCCTGCGCGACGCGGTGAAGGAACGCCTGAAACGGGTGGAAAATATCGATCGTGACAGCGATGACCTGATTGTTGTCACGGGCGGTCAGCAGGGCATTGAGTTGATTACCAAGGTGCTGGTCAACGAAGGAGACACCGTGCTGGTTGAAGAGCCCTCCTTTATCGGTGCCATGAATGCCTTCCGCTCCTACAACGCCAAACTGGTCAGCGTCAAAATGGATGATGACGGCATCAACACCGACGCGCTGGAGGCAGCGATTACAGGCAACCGGAACGTGCGGTTCCTGTATACGATTCCCACCTTCCAGAACCCCATGGGCATTACCATGAGCATTGAAAAGCGCAAGGCCGTGCTGGAAATCTGCCGCCGTCACGGTGTGCTGATTTTGGAAGACAATCCCTATGGCGATCTGACCTTCAGCGGCGTCAAGTACCCCACCATCAAATCCTTCGATACGGACGGCACGGTCATCTACTGCTGTTCCTTCTCTAAGGTGCTTGCCCCCGGTCTGCGTCTGGGCTTCCTTTGTGCGGACAAGGCGCTGATCCAGAAGGCCGTCATCGCGAAGCAGATTTCCGACGTCCATACGCCCATGCTGACCCAGCTGATGGCGACAGAATACCTGAAGCGCTACGACCTGGATGAAGCCATTTTGAAGATGCGCGCCAATTACGCCCATAAGTGCGGCACCATGCTGGACGCAATCGAAAAGTATTTCCCTGCCGGCGTTTCCTACACCCGTCCCGGCGGCGGCCTGTTTATCTGGTGCGACATCGGTCACGGGCTCGATACGCAAAAGCTCGCCCCTGTCTGCGCCGCCAACAAAGTGGTTTACGTGCCCGGCAGTACCTTTATGGTCGACATGTCGAAGCCCACTTCCACCCTGCGCCTGAATTATTCCACCATGAGCGATGACCGCATCACCGAAGGCGTACGTCGGCTGGGAGAGATTTTTCAAAAAGCGATTGAAGGCTGATGTTAGCGGATTCTCTTCCGTTCTAATGGCATAAATCCAATTTTCGGGCAGTTTTTTCAAAAAAGCGCTTGACAACATTCCGATTTGCCTGTATACTGTACAAGCTGTTTTGTAATTGCGACCCTGCTTGCAGGGTCAGCCCCGAATATAAGGAGTGTTTGAATTATGCCTACTTTCCATCCCAAGAAGCGTCAGCGCAGTGTTGTTCATGGTTTCCGTGCCCGTATGTCCACCCGTAACGGCCGCAAGGTTCTGGCTGCCCGCCGTGCCCGTGGTCGCAAGAGTCTGACTGTCTAATAGGTTTTGTTCACGAAGCCCGCTTGTTCACCCCGAAAAGGGCTGTACGGCGGGCTTTTTTTGCAGTAGGAAGAAGGCAGCCAACGTGCAGAAGGCATACCGTCTAAGAAAGAACAAGCAATTCCAATACGTTTACCGCAGTGGAAAACGTGTATCCAACCCTTCCCTCACACTCCTGTGTGCAAAGGGACGCGGTGTTCATATCGGTTTTTCCATTTCCAAGAAGGTCGGCAAAGCGCATACCCGTAACTTGGTCAAGCGCCGTCTCCGTGCCGCCGTCGCGCCCTGCCTGGGACAGATGCAGGACGGGCAGTATGTGGTCATGGTACGGCCGGTTTGTGCCGAGATGGACTTTCATCAGCTAAAAACGAGCCTCATGTCCCTTTTGAACCGCGCCAAGGTTCTGAACGGAGAAAAGTCTCAAAGCAAATGAAAAAGCTTATTCTTTTTCTTCTGCGCTTCTATAAGCAGGCTATCAGCCCTTTGTTTCCGCCCGCGTGCCGCTTTACACCCACGTGCTCTGAATACGCGATGGAAGCGGTATCCCGTTTCGGGGTGCTTCGCGGAGGTTGGCTTGCTTTTCGGCGTTTGATCCGCTGCAACCCCTTTTTCAAAGGGGGATATGACCCTGTCCCGGAAACATACCCATACCCAAGGAGGAAAAGACCAAAATGACGGCTTTTTTTGCCAACATTCTTATCTGGATTGACAGCATTGTGGGGAACTACGGCGTCGCACTGATTCTCTTCACCTTGCTGTTCCGTCTCCTGGTTACCCCCCTGGACTTCAGAAGCCGCAAGTCCATGCGTAAGATGCAGCTGGTACAGCCCAAGATTACCGCGCTGCAGAAAAAGTACGCCAACGACCAGCAGAAGATGAATCAGAAGATGTCCGAACTTTATAAGAAGGAAGGTATCTCTCCCCTCTCCGGCTGTGTTCCCATGCTGCTTTCTCTTCCCATTCTGTGGATCATGTTCGCCGCAATGCGTCAGATTTCCAATACCGAGTTGGCCAAGCAGGCGTTCGTCTTCCTCAGTGGCGAAACCCCGGTGTATGAGCCGTTCCTGTGGATTCGCAATCTCTGGACGCCCGACTCCCCCTTCTCCGTCGCCGCGCCTTCCCACATGATGCTGTCCGCCATTCCCGCAGACATCTGGCAGACGGTATACGATGGTCTTTCCGAAGTGCAACTTGCTGCACTGCCGGAACTGGCCTACGATTTCTCCTCCTCCGGCTATTCCGCCACAGTAACCGCTATGTATGAGTACATGAGCGGGCTGGACGTGTTTACCGCGACTCAGGCCGCTGTCCCCGGCTGGGCCAACATCAACCTGCTGCTGACCAAGGTGACCATCTTCCGTGAGTGGAACGGTCTGTATATCCTGCCCATTCTGGCGGCTGTGACCCAGTTTGCCATGACCAAAGTAACCTCCGCGCAACAGGATGAGCAGCAGCAAAGCGGCGGAATGAACGCATTCATGAAATGGTTCTTCCCCATCTTCTCCCTGTGGATCTGCGCCACGTCCAACGCCGGCTTCTCCGCTTACTGGGTGGTTGCCAACGTGTTCGCTATCGCGCAGACCGTCATTATCAACAAGGTACTGGATCATCAGGATGCCCTGAAAGCTGAGGAACAAAAAGCATGATTGAAGTAACCGGTAAGACCTACGAAGAAGCACTGGCCAACGGTCTGAAGCAGTTGGACCTGACCATTGCGGACGTGGATGTCCTCCTGCTGGAGGAAGGCAGCAAGGGACTGCTGGGACTGTTCGGCTCCCGTCCTTATAAGCTGCGTATCACCCCCAAGGAACAGGAAGCGGAAATCAACGAAGTAGAATCCGCCCCTGTGACCAAGCCCGCCGTGAAGGAAGAAAAGCCTGCGGCGAAGGAACCCGCCAAGAAGACTGAAGTAAAGAATGAATCCAAGCCTAAGGCTGAAGAGCCTGCTTCCGCTGCTGAGCCCAAACAGGCCAAGACCCGCAAGCCCCGCGCCGAAAAACCCGCGCAGCCTGCCGAAAGCGTTGAAATCCCCCAGATTCCTCACGACCTGACCCTCTCCTATGAAGGCAAGGACGTTGCCCAGCGTGCCCGCGCTTATGTGGAAAAGCTGGCGGAACTGATGGGCGTTCCCGTCACCGTGACTGTGGATACCAACGAAGAAGGTACCGTACAGGTCAAGGTAGACGGCGATGAAAAGGGTATCCTGATTGGCCGCCGCGGCGAAACGCTGGATGCCATTCAGTACCTGACCCTGCTTTACGCGAACAAAGAACAGGACGGTCACACCCGTGTGACGGTTGATGCCAACGATTACCGTGCCAAGCGTCAGGAAGCCCTGATTCGTTTGGCTAACCGGATGGCGAACCGTGCCGTGAAAACCGGCCGCCGCGTTTCTCTGGAGCCCATGAACCCCAACGAGCGCCGTATCATTCACATGGCGCTGCAGGATCATGATCAGGTTGAGACCCATTCTGAAGGAGAAGAACCCAACCGTCATCTGGTGATTACCCTCAAGAGCAAGCCTCGCAAGGCTTCCAAGCCCGTCGAAGAGCAGATTGAAGAAGCCGCAACCGAAAATGCCTGCGAAGAGGAATAATCCGCAAAGCAAGAGTCCGCACGAAAATGTGGGCTCTTTTTTTGCGGATTTGCGGAAATTGCGGTTGCATATAATGGACAAAGCAGTTATAATGT
>JAZUDA010000202.1:0-4678 GCA_045639455.1 Clostridia bacterium
TATTCCTGCTGCGCCGCCCAGGCTTCCTTTGCTTGAACGAAGCTGATGATCTGGTCCACCGCGCCGTCCAGACCGATGGCACCGGTGTCGAGGCACAGGTTGTAGTTGTCCACATGACCCCACTGGCCGGAGGCAAAGTAGTTATAGTAGCTGGCACGCTGCTTGTCGGCCTTAATCAAGGTATCGTGTGCCTTGTCGGCATCAATACCGTAATACTTGACCACACGTTCCTCGCGTGCCTCAATCGGCGCGTGGATAAACACATTGACCACGTTGGGACGCTCCCGCAGCACATAGTCGGCGCAGCGGCCTACGATGACGCAGGGGCCCTGGCTGGCGATGCGGCGGATTGTGTCAAACTGGGCAAGGAAAATGCGGTGGTTGATGGGCATGTCCATATACATATTGCCGCCCCGCATCTGCGCGCCGGTCACCAGGGAAAAGAGGAAGCTGCGGCTGGGCTTCTCATCGTTATCCTCAAACAGTTCCTGGCAAATGCCGCTTTCCTTCGCGGCCAGGGTGAGAATTTCCTTATCGTAATAGGGGATGCAGAGCTTTTCAGCCACCATGCGGCCTACCCGGCGCCCGCCGGAACCATACTGACGCCCGATGGTAATGACGGTATTGATCTGATCCACAAAAACACAACCTTTCAAATAGAATTCATCTATCCAATGCTATTTTATCATATTTGTCCTGTTTTGTAAAGAACAACAATGGGTTTGTCATGCAGGAATCAGCACCCCCAAGGGAGAAAAATAAATATGGGGAATCCGAAAAGGTCCCGGCAGGAGGCAGATGAATGAATAACATCGCACTGGGGAAGACACTGAAGGCCATGTATAAACTGAGCGGGAAGACGCTCACACGGTTGTCGGACGAAACCGACTTGACGGTGGACACTATCAACAACCTGTTCTATGCCCGCGTCCAGAAACCCGGCCTGGCAGGCGTCAACGCGCTGGTGAACGCCATGGGCTTTACCCTGCAGCAGCTGGTGTCCTTCCTGGAGCAGTACCCGGAGCTGCCGGAGGACTGCGATGTAACGGAGCTGTTTACGAACACAGTCGCCGCGCCGGAGATGAAAACAACAAAGGAAGCCGCGCGTCCGGTAAAGGCAGGGCAGTCGGCGGAGGTGGCACTGCTGAGCGAGGAGCACGAAAAGCAGATGGAACGGTACCACGCCATCCATCTGCAGCATGTGGAGCAACTGAAGGAGCAGCATCGGGAGCAGATCGCGCAGATGCAGGCGGATCAGGCGCAGCTGGAGCAGCATTTTTACAAGAGCATTTCCGCGCTGAAGGAGACCCATGAACGGGAGACGGAACGGATGGATAAGGAAATCGCCGGTCAGAAAAAGACTATCAGACTCCTGACCGCGGCAATCATCATCGAAACCGCATTGGCCTTGCTGGTGCTGGCGGTGGACCTGATTAACCGTGGCGTTGGCTGGCTCAGGTAAGCGATAGCTGCCCGCCGTCTTTACAATAAGACGGCGGGCAGGCTTTTTTTATCAAGCGGAAAGGACGCGTTCTCTCATCTTTCAAACAGCTTCAACAGCCGCATCTTTCTTTTTTCGTTCCTGCCGCCGTAAGGATGCTCCCGAAGCGGCAGATTGAAACGGGTTTTCCCGGTCAGAACGGTTTGCGGGTGGGTAAATTCCCGGAAGCCCCATTCCCCGTGATAGGCCCCCATGCCGGAGTGGCCTGTGCCGTTGAAGGGCACGCCCTTGACCATCATGTGCACGCATACCTCGTTGACACAGCCGCCTCCGTACTGCTGTGTGCGCATGACGCGGTTCGCCCATTTCCTGTCCCGGGTGAAGAGGTACAGGGCAAGGGGATGCTCCCTGCGGGCAATCACATCAAGCAGCTCCTCCACACGGTCATCCTTGTAGGGAACAATGGGCAGAATGGGGCAGAAAAGCTCGTGCCGGACGAGTTCCTCATCCCGGTCAACGGGGTAGAGAACGGTGGGGGAATACCGCAAAGAAGCCCGGTCGCCTTTCCCACCGAAAACGACGCGGCTCCGATTCTCCACGGAAATTTTTTCGCATTTGTCAAATACCTGCCCGGAAATCAGCCGGGGATATTCCTCATTCAGCTCGGGATGCTCGCCGATCTGGCGAATCAATTCATCCTTCAGGGCGGCAAGAAACTCTTCGGCAATCTCCTCCGCGACCGCGACCTGGTTGATGTTGATGCAGATTTGCCCTGCATTGCACAGCTTGAAAAACGCGATTTTTCTTGCCGCGTCCCGGATATCAGCGTCCTTGCGGATGAGGCACCAGTTGCCTGTTTCACCGCCCAATTCAAGCGCCACGGGGGTCAGGTTCTTAGCGGCCTCGGCCATCACGTGCTTCGCCACGGCGGGGGAACCGGTGTAGAAAATTTTGTCAAACCTTTCCGCAAGGCACAGGTCGGCGATATCGTGCCCGCCGTCAATCAGCGTCACGTATTCCACATCGAATGTCTCGGCAATGAACTTTTTCAGCACCCGGGTGCAGGCGCGTGATTTCGAGCTGGTCTTGATGACTGCTGTGTTGCCACCGGCGATGGCGGCCAACAGTACGCCCAGGGTAAGCAGTATGGGAAAATTGAAGGGGCTGATGAGCAGCGTGACGCCGTAGGGCAGTTTGTTGACCTTCGCGGAAATGCTGGGGAAGCACATCAGACCGCTGAAGTGCCGTTCCGGCCGCGCCCATTTTTTCAGACCGCGGATGGTTTCGTTGATTTCAACAATGACGGGCCCGATATCGCACAGGTAAGCCTCTACCGTGCTCCGGCCCAGATCCTCGTGAAGGGCCGCCTCAAACTCCGTCTCATACCGGAGAACGGCTTCCTTCAAGTGCTTCAACTGCTCAATTCTCCAGGAAACGTCCAGCGTTTTCCCGGTCAGGAAGAATTCACGCTGTTTTTCCACAATTCCGTGTATTTCACTTTCCGTATACATCCGGCGTCCTCCTTGCTGGCTGCGTGATACTGTCATTATAGCAGAAACCGGGCAAAAAAACCATATTCGCGCCCTGTTCTCCGGAAAACCGAAGAAAAAACGCGGGATACGGGAAGAAAACAGGCCGGGCAGTCGTTCTTATTGATGTAACACAAATATGCGAAAGGCAGAGAAAAACGATGAAACGACATTTTGATTTTCGAAGAATGACAGGGCTGCTGTTCCTGACCGTAGCAATGATGCTGCTGGGCATCACGGCCGCGTGCGGGGAAAGCACCTTTGAATCGTACCTGAACGGGCATTATTTGTCGGACGGCTGGGAGGCAGAATGCGTCACGCAATGCGACGACGCGGGTGTCGCAGTGGTCAGTCGTGACGAACAGAGGCTCCTGATTGTGATGAAGAACGGTATCGTATTTGAAAATTCCGGCGCGGCGGAATGGCCGGATACCTCGGTTTTCCTGGACACCGAAACCCGCCTTTTCCTGACGGTCCCCTCCGGCAGGGAAACAACCTTTTACGGCTTTACCTATGACGGGGAGTGCTGGCTGCTGGAAGACATCCGGCATATCGCACCCGTCTATTGGGAAAATCAGAATGCGCAGACATCTCTGCATGAAACTGTCCTGTATATCACGGACGATGAACTGCGGCCTTCAGTCCTGTACGAGGATGAAAATGAAAACATTCTCTGGCAGGACAACCGTCCGCCACTCCCCAATATTCTTACAAAAGACGAACGGGATTTGGCGCGATGGGGTCTGTCCGACAGCGCTGTGTTCTGCACCGGGTATGCCGATATGGATTTGGGTCTGTCTTCCGCGAGCGTTCGCGGGCGTCTGTTCAACGCGCTCAAGGCCGGCACGTTCTTCCAAACGTATACCTACGCGGACGGGCTGATTGAAAACGAAGCGCTTCAGTTTGTCGCCGACCGTCCGGACGGAAGCCGTGTGCTGCTGTGCGGCAGCTGGGAAAAATCCGCGGGCTGGACGTTTGCAGAAAGCACGCCCCTGCCTGCCGGTACAACCATGGGCGTGGAAAACTTTACGGAAAACCTGTTGATGCCCTGCCTGAACGGCGGCCCATCCGTACAGCAATTCGCGGACGGCACTTGGGGCGTTGCCTGCGTGGTGACTTATGACAGTCTGTATTTTATGGGGCGAAACTGGATCGGTGAGGCAGGGGAGCCCTTCCGGGATGAAGCCGTCTGCTACGGAAATCATCCGTGGAGTGATATCACAACGATTGACTGGAACAGCCTGCCCGTGACCTGCGCCGATGCGCGGGCGAAAATGGATACCTCCCGCTGGGCAACACCGAATAACAGCAACCCGGAGGATCGCCTGCATCTGCGGGCGAAGCCGGATAAAGGCAGCGAATCGCTGGGCAAGTTCTACAACGGCACGCCTGTGGAGGTGCTGGAAAAGGGCAAGGAATGGACCCGCGTCCGCATTGGGCAGACAACGGGCTACATGATGACCGCCTATCTCGCCTTCGGCGATGAAATGAAGAAAGTCACGCCGTACTATTCCTCCAAAACCCCGGCACAGCTCCTGACAAACGTGACGGTTCAGCAGAATGAGAAACACAGCATCACTATCCGAATTCCGCGTGATGAGATGGCGGGCTATGCGGTTATCGGTCTTGACGGGAAGGAATGGATTGTGTGGGAACAGCACGCCGGCAGCTTCGGCAGAGTCTATGAAAACGAACTTTGGAACGGAAA
>JAZUDA010000203.1:0-3663 GCA_045639455.1 Clostridia bacterium
CCTGGCCGCATGCGCTGCCACTACTGCGGTGCGGAAATTCCCGTTCCGCAGGTCTGCCCTTCCTGCGGCTCCACCGCTATCCGGTACTTCGGTATCGGTACGCAAAAGGTGGAGGAGGAGCTGCATCGCCTGTTTCCGGGCATCGGTGTGATTCGCATGGATCAGGACACCACCGCCGTGCAGGACGGACACGCGAAGCTGCTGGAACAGTTCCGTTCCGGCGGCGCGCGGATTCTCATCGGCACACAGATGATTGCCAAGGGGTTGGATTTTCCCAAGGTGAACCTGGTGGGCGTGATTCTTGCCGATTTGACGCTGAATCTGCCCGATTACCGCAGCCCGGAGCGGACCTTCCAATTGTTAACACAGGTCGCGGGGCGCGCGGGACGCGCGGACGGAAACGGTCGGGTGATTATCCAGACCTATCAGCCGGAAAACAGCGTAATCCTCGCGGCACAGACCCAGGATTACCGGGCGTTTTTCCATCAGGAATTTCAGCGCAGGCGCTCCGGTCTGTACCCGCCCTTTACCATGATGTGCCGCCTCCTTGTGGAACAAAACAACGGGGATGAGGCGGAAAAAATATCGCAATCGCTCTTTGACAGTTGTCAGGAGTACCTGAACGCGCATCCGGAGCAAAAAAAGCGGGTGCTGGTACTGCGGCTGGATGACGCACCGGTGAAACTGCTGCGGGGGAAAGCCCGGCGGCAGGTATTGATAAAGTGCTTTGACAATCCGCATGTTCAGCCTTTTCTGGACTGGCTGAAGGAAATGGAAAAGCCTGCGGGTGTCTATTTGGAAATCAATCCTCAAAGTATGATGTAACGATAAAGGAGAAAAAGAAATGGCAAACCGGAAAGTAATGGAACTGGGTGAAGAGTGCCTGCGGCAGAACTGCAAGCCCGTGAACAAGTTCGACCTGCGGCTAAAAATCCTCCTGAAGGATATGGCCGATACCATGTACAAGGCCAACGGCGTCGGCCTGGCCGCCCCGCAGGTGGGCATTCTGCGCCGGGTTGTGGTGATGGACGTGGGGGATGATAACGGATTGATCGAGATGATTAACCCGGAAGTCATTGCCACCGAGGGCGCTGTGGAGGATACCGAGGGCTGCCTGAGCTTGCCCGGCAGGGTGGCTTATGTGGTTCGTCCGGAGAAAGCAACGGTTCGCTATTTTGACCGAAACGGCAATCCCTGCGAGCTGACGGGCGAAGGCCTGCTGGCCCGATGCATCTGCCATGAGTGCGATCATCTGGACGGCGTGCTCTACATCGATAAGATGGAACGGGAACTGACCCGGGAGGAAATCGAAGAACTGAACCGCGGGGAGGACGAGGAAGAATGATGAAAGTTGTGTTTATGGGTACACCCGAGTTTGCTGTACCTTCTCTTCAGGCACTGTATGATTATGATTGCGAGGTCGTGGGCGTTTTTACCCAGCCTGACCGCCCCAAGGGCAGAGGCAACAAAATGCAGATGAGCCCGGTTAAGGAGCTTGCGCTTGCCCATGGCACGCCCGTGTTCCAACCGGAAAAAATCCGCAAGGACGGGCTGGAGGCGTTGACAGCGCTGGCACCCGATCTGTGTGTGACGGCGGCTTTCGGCCAGATTCTGTCCCAGAAGGTGCTGGATGTTCCGAAGCTGGGCACCATCAACGTGCATGCATCCCTTCTGCCCCGGCACCGCGGCAGCGCGCCCATCAACTGGGCGATTATGGAGGGCGATGCCTTTACGGGCGTTACCACCATGTTCACGGAGCGCGGCATTGATACCGGTGACATGCTCCTTTCCGAAAAGACCCGCATCGGTTTTGATGAAACGGCGGAGCAGCTGACCGCCCGGCTGAGCACTATCGGCGCGAAGGTTTTGGTGGATACTATCAAGGCACTGGAAGCCGGCACGCTGCAGCGCATTCCGCAGAAGGAAGAGGATGCCACCTACGATCCCATGCTGACCAAGGAAATGGGCGATATCGACTGGAAGCTGTGCGGCGCGGAAATCGACTGCCGTGTGCGCGGCCTGAATCCCTGGCCGGGAACCTATTGCCAGACCGCGGGCGGCGTGCTGAAAATCCGCGGAGTGGAATTTGCGGCGGGTTCCGGCGAACCCGGAACGGTGCTTGCGGCGGACAGCAAGAACGGCCTGATTGTGGCCTGCGGTGACGGCGAAGCGGTCCGTGTTACCGTTCTCCAGGCGCCCGGCGGGAAGGCCATGTCCTCCCGGGATTACTTCCGCGGGCATACCATGAAGACGGATATCAAGCTGTGGGAGGAAGAATTATGAATGACCGCCCCATACGTGACCGTAAACTGATGAAGGAACAAACATCCCGTCCCGGCGCGGACAGAAGGCCCGCGGGGGATCGGAAGCCCGCGGAAGGCAGCGGCTGGAGCAAGCGCCCCGGCGGCACCTCCGCGCGCCCCACGGGTGGAAATCGCCGTCCGGAAGGGGAAAACGGAAAACCTGCGGCAGGCTGGGGCAAGCGGCCTGAGGGCGTCACTGTGCGTCCCGCGGGTGAGAACCGCCGACCGATGGGAAATCATGCACGCCCCGCCGGCCCCGGGCGTCCTGCCAACGGAACGCCGCGCCCGGTGTCCGTTCATTGCACCCAGGCGCGCCGGGTTGCCTTTGATGTGCTGCAGGATGTGAGCAAGGAAGGCTCTTTCGCCGCGCTGGCGCTGGATAAGCGGCTTGAAGCCAGCAAAATGGCCCCCAATGACAAACGGCTGTGCAGCGGTATTGTCTATTCCGTGCTGGAAAATCGGATGGCCATCGACTATCAGCTGGATCGATTCCTGTCCAACCCCAATGTGGAGCCGCAAATCCGGGATATCCTGCGCATTGGCACGTGCCAGATTCTCTTCTTTGACCGTGTTCCGGACAGTGCTGCGGTGAACGAGGCTGTGAAGCTGACCCGGGATATCAAGCTGGATTCCCTCTCTGCCCTTGTGAACGCCGTACTTCGCTCCTTGGAACGTGAGAAAGAAAACCTGTCCTGGCCGGACAGGGAAAAGGACCCGACCGGCTATCTGTCCGTGCGGTATTCCATGCCGCGATGGATTGTGAAGCGGCTTGTGGCCGACTATGGCTTTGATACCGCCCGGGAGATTATCTCTTTCCGGCCGGAAAAATACGCTACGATTATCCGTCCCAACCTGACCCGCTATACGGACAGCGAATTCGAGATGCTGATGGCGAAAAAAGTCTGGGAAAAGGAAAAGGGAATCATTCCCCATACATGGCGGATTTTCGGTGCCCCGGAAATCACCTTTGACCGGGACTATGTAGCCGGCAATTTCACCATTCAGGGCGAGAGCTCCGTTCTTTGCGGCCTTTGCGCCGGTGTTCGCCCCGGGCAGACGGTGGTGGATGCCTGTGCCGCCCCCGGCGGGAAGAGCGCCCTGATGGCGGAACTGATGCAGGGTACGGGCCGTGTTTTCTCCTGGGATGTACACAATCATCGAGTGGAGCTGATTCGTTCCTACCAGCGCCGCATGGGGCTGGAAAATATCCGTCCCGCGGCACGTGACGCCACCGTCCTCCGCGAGGATATGCTGGGTGTCGCGGACGTTGTTTTGGTGGACGCACCTTGCATGGGGCTCGGCGTGATGACGGAAAAGCCGGACGTCAAGTATTCCAAGGCGGAGGAAGATGTGGCATCTG
>JAZUDA010000204.1:0-1818 GCA_045639455.1 Clostridia bacterium
GCCGCGCCGGGTAGCAGCTCCCGCACACGGTTCTTTTCTGCGCTGACACGGCGTATGGCGTCCACAATGCGGCCCCTGTTGTCCACAAGGGTCAGGTTGGAGTGGTGGCTCATGACCTCAAGGATCAGCGTCAGCTGTACCGGCTCGTTCATTTCGTCCAGCGAGTCGAACACAATCCGCAAAATCCGGTCGCCCTTGACCTGCTCCATGGCGGCAACACGCGCGCCGGAAAGCTTTTTGCGCAGCAACATACAGAAAACAGGGGGCTCCGCGGGGTTGACAAACGAAGCGTTGGTCAATTGCAGACGTGCGTTCACAGGACTTGCGGACAAAAGCAGCTTTTTGTTCTGCCCGCCGCAGCGCAGCTGCAGAACCAGAGCGTCCTTTTCCGGCTGGGTGATTTTGTCCACCCGTCCGCCAACAATCTCTTTCTCTGCTTCACGCAGGGCAAAACCCAGCGTCCATCCATCCATTGGCATTGATCAAGTCCCCCTTGAACCTTTGTAGTGTCCATATTATACAACGAAAACCGACGGGAAAGCAAGTTGCCCAATCGGGCCGGATATGGTAAAATACTTCCTGCCGTCCGATGGACGGAAGACAGGAGAATACAAATGGATATTCGAACGATATTGGCTGAAACTTTTCATATTCGTCCGGAGCAGGTTGATGCGGTCATTGAGCTGCTGGACGCCGGGAATACGGTCCCCTTTATTGCACGCTACAGAAAAGAGGCGACGGGTTCCCTTGACGACCAGCTTTTGCGTGAATTGAGCGAGAAGCTGGATTACCTGCGTAATCTTCAGAAGCGCAGGGATGAAATCAGTAAGGCTTTGACGGACCAAGGTGTTCTGACGGATGAAATCACCGCCTCCCTGAACAACGCTTCCACGCTGGCAGAATTGGAGGACCTCTATCGTCCCTTCCGACCCAAGCGCCGTACCCGAGCCATGATAGCCAAGGAAAACGGTCTGGAGCCCCTGGCGCTGTGGCTGATGATGCAGTATCCCCGGGGGGATGTGGCGGAACAAACGGCGAAATATGTGAAAGAAAATCTATCAGCGGAGGACTGCCTTGCCGGCGCACGGGATATTCTTGCAGAGTCTTTCTCCGATGACGCTGCGCTGCGCAAGCGTCTGCGGTCATTCCTGATGGCCGAGGGCGTTATTCACTCCGAGGCGGCAGGGGAAGAAGACAGCGTCTATTCCATGTACTACGGCTATAACGAGCAGGCGGGCCGCATGGCGTCCCACCGGGTGCTGGCCGTGAACCGGGGCGAAAAAGAAGAATTCCTCAAGGTTTCCCTGCAGGTGGATCAGGACAGGGCGGTAGGCATTCTGAAAGGTACCTTTGTAAAGAATATGTCCTCCTCCGCGGAGCAGGTGACGCTGGCCTGTGCGGATGCATGGAAAAGGCTTCTGTTTCCTTCACTGGAGAACGAGATTCGCGCCGCCCTTACGGATCGCGCCAACGAGCAGGCCATTCATGTGTTCAGCGAGAACCTGCGCAATCTTCTGATGCAGCCGCCCATCAAGGGCAAGGTGACGCTGGGCGTCGATCCCGGCTTCCGTACCGGCTGCAAGCTGGCGGTGGTGGATGAAACCGGCAAGGTCCTGGAAACAGGCGTGGGACAGTTCACACTGCCCGGCATGGAACGGGCAAAGAAGGAATCCGCGGAAAAAATCAAGCGGATGTGCAAACAGTGGGGCGTTACGGCGATCGCCATCGGCAACGGCACCGCCAGCCGGGAAAGTGAGCAGTTTATCGTGTCCCTTTTGCCGGAACTGGACGGCGCCCGGTATATGATTGTATCCGAGG
>JAZUDA010000205.1:0-1662 GCA_045639455.1 Clostridia bacterium
GGCTTTATGATTCAGGGCGGCGACCCTCTGGGCAACGGCACGGGCGGCTCCAGTGAAAAAATCAAGGGTGAGTTCAGCCAGAACGGCGTGGAGAACAAGCTGTCCCATACCCGCGGCGTGCTGAGTATGGCGCGCTCTTCAGCCTTCAACAGCGCTTCCAGCCAGTTCTTTATCATGCACAAGGATGCCCTGTACCTGGATGGGCAGTACGCCGCCTTCGGCATGGTTACCTCCGGCATGGAGATTGTGGACGCCATCTGCGCCAATACGCCCGTGACCGATGGCAACGGCACGGTCAAGAAAGAGAACCAGCCCGTCATCAACGCGATCCGAGTGGTGGAATAATCTTTGTATTTCAACTGTTTTCTTTCCTTCCGACAGACCGGTTGCCTTGACATAAATGCGCCGATATGGTAAAGTAAGGGCGGCTTCCCGAGGAAGCCGGCACGAACGGAGTGAATTCGCCTCACGGCGAATGAAAGAAGATCGGCAAACCCCGTCTGGCATCAGACGGGGATTTTTGTTCGTGAAAGAGAACAGGAGAAACAAGCAATGCGGATTCTTTTTCTGGGTAACAGCTTTACTTTTTACAACGCGCTGGAGAACATGGTTTCCTTGATGCTGGATGAGCCCTGCTTCGCGGTGACCCGCGGTGGCTCTACCATCGCGGAGCATATCAACCCGGAGACGGAGATGGGCCGCCGGACTGCCGAAATGCTGGCGGACCGGAACTGGGACTATGTGGTGCTGCAGGAGCAGAGCTTTGCGCCCGCAGGGACACCGGACGCGTTCCTGGCAAGCGCCGCAGAGGCTTGCCGGCTGATTCACGAGGCGGGCGCGACGCCGGTGTTCTTCAACACGTGGGCCTATGAGGACGGCTCCGAAAAGCTGGCCGGCACGGGTCTGACCTATGACGAAATGCTGACAGCATTAAATACCTCCTATACCAAGGCCGCCGCTGCAGGCAACGCTTTGCGTGCCTGCGTGGGTGACGCCTTCAAACGGGCGAAAGACATCGCCCCGCTTTATATGGCAACAGACAACTATCATCCCTCCCTGGCGGGGTCGTATCTGGCGGCGTTGACCATCGCCCGCATCATTGCCCCTGGCAAGGAAATCACCTATGTTCCCGCTATGCTGGACAAGAAAATCGCGAAAAAACTGCAGGAGGCCTGACCTATGCCCCCCATCAGCCTGTTGATCAAGCCTGCTTCCGGCGCGTGCAATCTGCGCTGCCGGTATTGCTTTTACGCGGATGAAATGGCGAACCGGGAGACTGCCATCAAGGGCATGATGTCCGAGGAAACGCTGGAGAACGTGGTAAAAAAGACAATGGCGGAGGCGGAGTATGCCGCCCATTTCGGCTTTCAGGGAGGGGAACCCACGTTGGCCGGACTGTCTTTTTTCCGCAAGCTTCATGAATATACCGAACAGTATAATACGAAAGGTCTGAAGGACACTTACTCCATTCAGACGAACGGAATCGTGCTGGATGACGAATGGGCCTCCTTCTTCAAGGAACACGGCTATCTGGTCGGTCTGTCGCTGGACGGCCCCAAGGATGTGCATAACCGGAATCGGAAGGACCCGCAGGGCGAGGGCAGCTATGAGCGGGTGCTGGCCGCGGCGAAGCTGCTGGAAAAACACGGGGTTGAGTACAAT
>JAZUDA010000206.1:0-2432 GCA_045639455.1 Clostridia bacterium
ATGGAAATCCATGAGAAATGCCCGGAAGACTATACAACGCTGATTATGCGCCGCTATATGATGCGAATTGCTCAGGAAATCGCGAAAAAGAACGGCTCAGGCGCTTTGATTACAGGCGAATCCATCGGTCAGGTTGCAAGCCAGACCATGGACGCGCTTACCATGACCGATATGGTAGCCGATATGCCTGTGTTCCGTCCGCTGATTGGCTTTGATAAGACGGACATCATTGATATCGCGCAGAAAATCGGCACGTTTGAAACGTCTTCTCTGCCGTACGAAGATTGCTGTACAGTATTTACGCCCCGCCATCCCGCCACAAAGCCGAAGCTTGACAAGATTCTGGAAGGTGAGGGGCGTCTTGACAGTGAGGCGCTGATCAAGGAAGCACTTGATGGCGTGGAAATTATCGACGTCTGACGCAGTTCGTAATATAAAACAAAAACCGACCGTTCTGATGTACGATTTACTTCGTGATGAACAGAATGGCCGGTTTTTGTTTCTAACTTAACAATAGAAGCCGCGTCCACAGCCGCAGCAGCAGTTAAACAAAAGATTCAGCGCGATACAGCTGATACAAGGGTTGGAGCAAAGATATTGGGGAATGCCGCCGAAGCCCTGCTGTCCCTGCCTGTAATCCTGTGAATCGTTGCGGTTGATTTTGTTCAGGAAGGAACGGTATTCATAGTTGCCGGGATCCATCTGAACCGCCTGGCGGGCGTAATTCAGGGCACTGATTTCGTTTCCCAGTCCCTGATTTGCCTGTGCCGAATAATAGTACCAAGCCGCTGAACGGTCAGATATGTTGTCCAAGTCACGCAAGGCCTCGTTATAACGCCCCAGTTGGATTTTTTCGCGAACCTGCGTGTAAATCGGGCTTTCAGTTCGCGTCTGTTGGCCGGAGTAGGTCTGGCCCGATCCACCGAAGCTGCTGAACCCGCCAAAGCCGAACGGATCGAAACCGTTGAAGGGGTTCCCGTTGCTTTGACTGCCATAACTGTTATAGCCGTTTTGAGAGCCATAGCCGCTCTGTCCGCTATAGCTGCCGTACCCGCCCTGACCATAGCCTGATTGATAGGAGGAGCCGCCGTTCTTTCGCATATTCATAATCTGCGTATAAGCGTCATTGACCTCCATCATACGTGCCTCGGCCTCGGCGGAGCCGCCGTTCCGGTCGGGGTGATATTTCTTTGCCATCGCCCGATAGGCCTGCTTTACCTCATCGTCTGTAGCGGAGGGAGAGATTCCCAATACGCGGTAAGGGTCTTGATTCATTTGGTTTCCTTTTCCTTATCAAGTTTCTTTTTGTTCGCGGCATATCTTCCCCAAACGCCGGAATACAGCACATTCCGAAGAAGATGAACGTCTTTGACGATGGGAAGCAATTCGAATGCGGACGCGCATTTGTCCATTTCCATTGTCAGCAGCTGCTCCATAAAGGCCTCATAATCAGGCTGTTCTGAAATAGATAACAGTGGATTGGGCAACTTCTTTTTTTTGTCTGCGGGCAAGTCCTCGTAGGCATCCATCAGGTAGATAAAGCGCCCCAGCGCGTCACCCATTTGTGCTAATGGCATCGACCAAAGGTCGCATTGGTAAGCGTATACCGTACCGTAACATTTTCCTACGAAAGAGGTCATTTTGTCAATATCCCAGGTCGATTCTTTTTCAAGAGTCGATAACTGAAGGATACTTTCCCGAATGACAGCGCATTTTTCAGGGTATTTAGCCTCAATCTCCGTGATACGACCTTTCAGAGCGTGGGAAAAGAGTAGGGCATGAAGTTTTTTTTCATCATGCCAGTCATCCAGAGACTTGTAATAGGCGAGAATCAGGTTCATGTCCGCGGCGTACGCGGTCAAGGGACTCACACTTTCCTCGTGAAGCTTCAGGGGATGACAGGGACAGCGACGGTTAGTCGAAATCTCTTCCGGTTCATACAATGCGGACAGCAACAACGAAAGAAAAGTCATGTCGTAGGACAGCGTTATCCGCCCAACATTTCCGTAACGTTCCTTTAGTTCGTGGCATAGTCCGCAGTAGCAGGATCGAAAACGGTCGTACTCTTCTTTACTGAGCTTCTCCTTGTTGATTTGCACATACCCGAACATATTTATTCCCCGTCTTTGGTGAAGGTTGCGTCACTGGCGCCATCGTCGTTTACGTTGGTATACTTGCTGCCGGAATCGGTTCGAGGGGTATAATCGGCGTTTTTCAGCATATTTTCCAGGTCTTCACATGCGGCGTTCAGCTCGTTGGCATCCTTGCTTCGCATGGCCTTTTGCACTTTGCGCACCTGCTCCATCAGGGCAAGCTTTTCCCGCTTGTCCATCGTTTTCATGACGTTTTCCGCCTGATAGCAAAGCTGTTCCGCACTATTTTTCAGCGATTCAAAGCTGCGGTTCTTCTTATCCTCCTCCGCGTATTGAGCT
>JAZUDA010000207.1:0-7336 GCA_045639455.1 Clostridia bacterium
GTGACGGGGAAGGATCTGCTGGCGGCGGGGCTTGCCGGCGGCCCGGCCTTTACGGATTACCTGGCCTATGCCCGCAAGCTGCATCTGGCGGGTGTGGC
Organism: Clostridia bacterium; assembly: GCA_045639455.1. Classification (GTDB taxonomy): domain Bacteria; phylum Bacillota; class Clostridia; order Christensenellales; family Aristaeellaceae; genus JAZUDA01. Next base: position 99 of record JAZUDA010000207.1, read on the forward strand.
GAAGGACGAGGCACTGAAGCAGACTCTGGCGTATGCCCGAAAAAAGGCCCGCGCGTAAGGCACGGGAAAGGAGTACGTTATGGCGGTAACAATCGGCCTGGATATCGGCACGACCAATTGGAAGGCGGCGGCCTTTACCCCGGCGGGGAAGCAGGTCAGCCTCCGGAAAATGCCCACGCCGACCCATATCGCCCCGGAGGGTTGGGCCTATTATGACCCGCGGGAAATGCGGGAAGGCTTCGCTTCCCTTCTGCGGGCAGTATCGGCGGACTGCGCCGGGCAGAAAATTTTAGGTGTTTCGGTGGCATCCATGACGGAGTCGGTGGTGCCGCTGGATGAAAACGGCGATGACCTGTTCCCCATTATCACCTGGTATGACACCACGCCACGCGCGGAGGCGGAGGAGGTGCGCGCCCGCATGGGAGAGAAGAAGGTCTTCTCCGTCTGCGGGCTGGATATCGATCCCATTTCCTCCCTGCCCAAAATCATGTGGATCCGCAACCATTATCCGCGAGTCTTTGAAAAAGCCCGTGTCTGGCTGCAGATGGCGGATTATCTGTATTTTCTGCTGTGCGGCGAAACGGTGACGGAATACTCCATGGCCGGGCGCACGCTGCTGTTCGATATCGGCAAGCGGGATTGGAACGATGAAATGACGGGCACCTTCGGCGTGCCCCGCTCTGTGATGCCCCGTGTGCAGGCAGCCTCATCCCTGGTGGGGTGTGTTCACCGGAAGGCGTGGGAGGCCACCGGCATCCCCATCGGGACACCCGTGTTTGCCGGCGGACATGACCATCTGTGTGCCTCCCTGCCCACAGGCTGCCTGAACGGGCGGAAAATGCTGGACTCCTCCGGCACGGCGGAGGCCATTCTGTACTTCTCGGAAAAAGGGGCGCCTCTGCCCGCGATTAATCAGGGCGCGCGGGTCGGGCTGTATCTGGATCCTTCCCGGTATGTGCTGTGGGGGGATATCAAGTCCAGCGGCGCGTCCGCCGATTGGGCGTACCGTACTCTGACCACCCGCTCCGACTGGACGGGGGAGAATGAAGCCACCGACTATGACGCGGTGCTTTCCGCCTGCGGCAGGCTGCCCATCGGCTCGGACGGTGCGCTGTTTCTTCCGCACCTGCGGGGCAGCGGTGCGCCGGATTGGAATACAGACCATCGGGGTGCCTTGCTGAACCTGACGGACCGCCATTCCGCCCCGTATCTGACCCGGGCGGTATTCGAGGGTCTCAGCTGTCAGGCAAGGGTGATTGTAGAGATGCACCGCCGCATCGCCGGCGCGGGCGCGGAAGGGCTGTGTGTCGCGGGCGGCAGCAGCAGAAACCTGCTGTGGCAACAGCTGAAGGCAGATTTGCTGCAGCAGCCGGTGGAGCTTTCACCCATCGGTGACGCCACCGTACAGGGCGCGGCGCTTCTTGCCGCCATCGGCGCCGGGGAATACGGCAGCTTGGAAGAGGCCAGCACCGCCTGCGCTGCGGGCAACCGGGTGTTGCTGCCCAATAAAGAAAACGCTACCGCCTGCGAGGCGCTGTACCGACGCTACTGTATGGCCAACGAAGCCATGGGGGATTTGCACTGCCGTCTGGCACGGCTGGACAGAGGGGATTCCTGACAGAAAATATCGATGGCAGCAAAAAATCAACTTGACAATCTGTGTCAAAGGGAGTAAAATATCCTTCGCTGTAACAAGCATGCGATCGTGGCGGAATTGGCATACGCGCACGTTTGAGGGGCGTGTCCAGTAATGGGTACCAGTTCAAGTCTGGCCGATCGCACCAAAAAGACCTCAGCCCTGCCGAAAGGCGGGCTGAGGTCTTTTCATATCTTTTTTTCGCGTTTATCCGATGATTTTTCCGAATGCCTTGAAGTTGCTGTCGTCCCACGGGGAGCAATATACCGCGAACTCCACCCGCGTGAATACATGAGGGAATACCTCCAGCGCCGTTTTCCACGCGCGGGCGACCGTTTCCGGGTCGTTGCGGAACGCGCCGCAGCCGAACGCGCCCAAGACAAGCACGTCCGCGCCTTCGGAGGCTGCGGCGGTCAGCACGTGAATTGCCCGCTTCACATGGCAGCCGAACTGCTCCGCTGCGGACATCCGGATAGGTTCGCCCGGCAGTTCACAGTGGAAAATACTATCCTCGCGCAGGTCAGGCGCTGCCACGGTGATCACGTCCACAGTGTACCAGTCCTCGCGCACCATGCGCTTTGGCAGCGCCTCGTCCGTTTTGCACACCACTACGCCGGGTGTGTAAATCAGCCGGTCGGAGGCACGGCAGTCGCCCAGTTCTCTATGGTACGCGTAAAAGGGCGTCTGCAGGGAACGCCGGTACAGCAGGGGATACAGGGTGGAGGCGCGGCACAGACATTCCTCCTGAGCGCTTGACCCGGTCTTGACCCCGCCGCCGGGGCGGAGGGCGTTGGCAAAATTCATTACGGCAATCCGTTTTCCCGGCAGTTCCTTTGCCAGGATGCCCGCCGCCTCAAAGGAACGGTGGGATGTGACCCGTATGTCAAGAGGCAGCTCCGGGCGGGAAAAGGAGGGATAGTCCGTTTCCTTATACACACGGGTATGGGCCTTGGCCCCGGCAACGGCAGAGGATAGCTCGGGGTCGCTGTTAATCCAGGCAAGGGTATCCTCAAAGACCTCGATCCGCGCCTGGTGCTTATCCAAGGGTTTCTTTTCGGGGATGACTTTGGACTTCATGTCCAGCCCCATTTTGACCGTTTCGGGGTCGTTGTTCACAAACACGATTTGCAGCTCGCCGGGGAAATCCCGGCACGCCTTCAGCGCCTGCTCCCACGCCAGGTCGCGGGGCATGCCGTAGATACCCGCGGAAATCAGCGGGAAGGCCACGGACGCGCACCCGTTCTCCGCGGCCAGGCGAAGGGCGGCCGTATAGCAGTCATACAGCTGTTTTTTCGCGGTTTCCGGGTCGCCGCCCCACTTGGGGCCGACGGCATGGATGATATATTTGCACAGCCGGAAGCCGGGCGTAATGACGGCGCTGCCCGTATCGCAGTGGCCGATTTTGTCGCACGCGGCGGTCAGGTCTTTCGCGCCCGCTGCCTCAAACAGGATACCGCACACGCCGCCGCCCTGCTGCAGGCTTTGATTGGCGGCATTCACGATGGCATCGGTATCCGGGCGTGTAATGTTATCCAGGCGGATGGAAATCGTTTTCATGCGTTACTCCTTCAGCGTGATCTCAACCACCGTATCCCGGGAATCGGGCAGGGGGAAGGAACGGGTGCCGTTCAGGAAGAAAAAGGCGTCATCGGGGTACTCGGACACGTTCCAGAACCGGGTCAGCTTCATTTCGGAGCCGTCCTTGGGCAGGCGCAGCTTTTCCACCTTGCCCGCAAGCCCCTCCAGGCAGTAGGCGCTGAGGGACTCCTCTAAGATATGGGCGTACAGCTTGCGGCCCTTCTGCGTGAAGCGGCCCCAGGCCGGCTTGGGCAGGGAGGACACACCGCAGCCATAGATGCTTTCACCGTTGTCGTGCATCCACGCGCCGATTTCCCGCAGCCGTTCCAGCGCCTGGGCGGGGAAGCGGCCCTTGGCGTCCGGGCCGATATTCAGAATCATGTTGCCGCCCTTGGAGACGCACTCCACCAGCGCACGGATCAGCATGGAGGTGCTCTTGTAGCGGGTATCGTGGGCAGCGTAGCCCCAGTTATCGTTCATGGTCAGGCAGGATTCCCACGGCACGGGCTCGCCCAGCGTGTTCACCACGGGACGGGGCGGAATCATTTGCTCCGGGCAGGCGAAATCCCCGGCGTAGGGGGAAGGATTGCCCGTCAGGATGGAGCCGGACTGGGAACCGCTACCCTCCAGACGGTTATCGGTAATCAGCCACGGCTGCAGGGAGCGCACCGTTTCCATCAGTTGGGAGGCGCGCCACTTTTCCCCCTGCATTTCGCCGTAGGAAAAGTCAAACCACATGATGTCCAGCTTTCCGTAGCCGGTTAGCAGCTCTCGCACCTGGGCGTGCATATAGTCCAGATACCGGTCAAAATCCCGGCCCTCGTCCGGGTAATCCTCCCGGCCGCGCATGGGGTGGTTGGCATCGTTCTGATGGGGATAATCCGGATGGTGCCAGTCCAGCAGGGAATAGTACAGCCCCACCTTCAGCCCTTCCGCACGGAATGCGTCCAGGAACTCCCTCACCAGGTCACGACCGCAGGGGGTGTTTGTGCTCTTGTAGTCGGTATAGGCGGAGTCAAACAGGCAGAACCCGTCATGGTGCTTCGCGGTCAGCACGGCATAGCGCATGCCGGCCTCCTTCGCGGCCCTGGCCCAGGCCTTCGGGTCAAAATCCACCGGGTTGAATTCGTCGAAAAACTGCTGATAGGTATCCACATCGATTCTTTCCACGCTGCGGACCCACTCACCCCGGGCGGGAATGGCATACAGCCCCCAGTGCAGAAACAGGCCGAATCGGGCATCGGCAAACCAGCGTGTACGCTCGGTACGTGCGGCAATCAAATCATTCATCGGATATTACCTCCTGTCTGTGGGTATTGTAGCTGTTTTGAATGCCGGATGTCAAGGGGAGGGAGCGACAGAGGCATTCAGTCTCAATATATCTTATCAGGCTGATGCATTACCGCAACGGCTCTCTTTTCGTGTTGCTCCACACAATCCGTGTCTGACATCAATTTGCTTCGGATAGCCAGCATGTATTCGGGAAAATGACCCAACATATTAAGGGAAAGGAGTATATCGTGGCAAAATGTAAATATTGGTGGTCATTTATCGACAAAATTAGGATGAGTAAGGTATAATAAAAACAATATTCTGTTCCACAAGCATTTATTGCTTGTGTATCGGCCAGCCGGAGAGTTCGTTTTTGAATAATTGGTGAGATAACGTTGTTATGTAAGATAGGCGGAAGCCATCCATTACGGCGGCACAGGAGGAAAAATGCCATCATTCGGTCAGTTTTTCGGATTTGAAGAGGATCACAGAATCCCTGAAGGGTGGTTGTCATGGCAGCACCTGACCTATACGTCAATTCTCGTGATTGCCGTGATTCTTATCGGTCTCAGGCTTGGAATGCAGTACAAGGACAGGACTGATCGGGAAAAGAAAAAACCGATGCGCATTGCATCTATTGTCATGATTGTTGCGGAAATCTCGAAAGTCATCCTGATTAGTGTCCGCAGTAGGGACCCGTGGACTTTCCGTAGCATGCTTCCGCTGTTCTTGTGCAGTATCATCCTTTTCACTCTGCCCTTAGCAGCTTTCGGGAAAGGCCGGATTTCCAGCGCAGCCACGAGCTTCACGTTGGTTTTCGGTATGCTCTGCTGCATTGCCGGTACATATCTTGCGGCAAACTATTACCAAAGCTCACCGATTTTCAGCTTTGATCCAATGGTCAGCAATGTAACTCACTGCATTGCCGATTTTTCAGCTGTCTATATCGGTTCATCCGGTTTGGCAAAACGTGAACCCGGTGATTATTGGCTTATGTCGGCGATTCTCGGCATCTTTGAAGCCATGGCGCTGACGGTCAATCAACTTCAGATAGAGTCGGATTATGAAAGTAACTATATGTTTTTCACCGATCCTGGTGGTACCCCGTTTTCATTGTGCATGGATTTGGTTGGCGAAATACAGCCGTTATATACCGCCTTTGTCGGTGCCCTGTACTTCGGTTATCTCGTTCTTTTCCTGATTATCTGGAAAAAAAGATGACAGCAGTTTTTCACGTCATTTCCCGCGGCCATACGTTATTTTGTTTTTTTCGCGATGCTCTGACACGGCACCGCAGTGAACGAGCCTGCGAGGAATGAATCACTTGATCAGGTTTAGGGGCAGAAAGGTTCAATCGTTTTCCCCAACAAAAGACCCCGGCAGCATTGCCGGGGTCTTGATTATTACATCCGTTCAGGGGCCTCGATGCCCACCAGATACAGGCCGGTCTTGATGACGTTCTTCACGGCCCTGGTCAGCGCCACACGCGCGGCGGAAACGGCGGGGCCGTCGTCCAGGATGCGGTGCTCATAGTAGAACTTGTTGTACGCCTGGGCCAGCTTGGTTACGGCACGGGTCACCATGAAAGGCTCATAGGTGGCGGCTGCCTCCTTCACGGTGTCGGGGAAGCGGCTCAGCTGACGCAGCAGCTCCTGTGCCTCGTCATCGGACAGGGCGCTGTAGTCAGGCTCCACGTTTTCCAGCTCCGCGGCCTTGCGCAGTACGGAGCAGCAGCGGGCGTGGGTGTACTGAATGTAGGGCGCGGTCTCGCCGTCGTAGTTCAGCGCGCGATCCCAACGGAAGTCGATATCTTTGATGCGGCTGTTGGACAGGACGGAGTAGACAACAGCGCCTATACCTACCTGCCGTGCCACCTCGGCCTTGTTATCCAGGCCGGGGTTCTTTTCGTTGATGATGGCCAAGGCCTTTTCCTGCGCCCGGTTCAACAGCTCGTCCAGGTAGACCACGTAGCCTTCGCGGGTAGAGAGCGCGCGGCCTTCATAGCTGATCATGCCGAAGGCCACATGCACGCAGCCCTTCGCCCAATCGCAGCCCATCTTTTCCAGCACGCGGAAGATCTGCTTGAAGTGCAGGTCCTGCTGATAGGCAACTACATACAGGCACTTGTCAAAGTTGTAGGTGTCATGGCGGTAGAAGGCAGCCGCCAGGTCACGGGTGGCGTACAGGGTGGCACCGTCACTGCGAAGGATAATGCAGGGTGGCATTTTGTCCTCCTCCAGGTCCACAACGCTGGCACCCTCGGACACGGTGAGCAGGTTCTTTTCCCGCAGCTCATCAATGACCCGGCCCATCTTATCGTTGTAGAAGCTTTCACCGGCGTAGGAGTCAAAGGTCACGCCCAGTACATCGTATACCCGGGCAACATCCTTCATGGTGATTTCCTTGAACCAGCTGAAGATGGCCAACGCTTCTTCATCGCCATCCTCGATTTTCTTGAACCAGGCGCGGCCCTGATCGTCCAGAGTGGGATTCTGCTCCGCCTCCTTGTGGAAACGGACATACAGGCGTACCAGCTCATCCACGCCACCCTTTTCCACGTCCTCCCGGTTGCCCCAGGTCTTGTAGGCGTAGATCATCTTGCCGAACTGAGTGCCCCAGTCGCCAAGGTGATTGATGCCGACGGTGGTATAGCCAAGAAAGTCATAGATCCGCTTCAGGCTGTGTCCCAGCATGGTGGTGGAGAGATGACCGATATGGAACCGCTTCGCGATGTTGATGGAGCTGTAGTCGA
>JAZUDA010000208.1:0-8298 GCA_045639455.1 Clostridia bacterium
AGGAAAGCTCCTCATCCGGCACAAGATTGACCAACATCATACCAAACAGGGATAGTCCGCGCATGATGTCAATCGCAATGATTCTTTTCTTTGTTGACATCGTAATCATCCACTCCTTCATAATTACTTTATCGTACTATATTGAAGTGTCCAACCGGATTTTCGGCTATAACACGCCAGCGCAAAGAGAATTGAAAAGTGCAATGAAGAAAAAAGTGTTTGAGCTTGCCGTGAAGCACAATGTGGATTTAATATACACATATGTATGTGCCTTTGATGACCCAGATGAAAAGGTGTATCTGCAATCGCTGGCAGACCAGTTTCAGGCAAGCGGCGGACAGTTTTATCTGGTGGAACTAAGTGCTGACCTGGCGACAAGGCTTAAAAGGAATGTCACTCCTCACAGGTTAGAAAGGAAGCCGACCAAGCGGGATACCGCAATGAGCAGAGCGGATTTGCTGAATGACGCGCAAAACCATCGGCTGAACTCTGTCGAAGGAGAAAAATGGTTCGAAAATCATATCAAAATTGACAACACGCATCTTCTTCCGGATGAAGTGGCGGCGATCGTAATCGACCGTTTTCACCTGACTGCGAACGACAAAGCAGAACGTGAATACAGATTCGGGAATTGATGTATCATAATCCTCCGCCTGCCTTTCTTATTTGCAAAAAAACAGAACGTAGGGTATGAGTTTGCAGCAAAAATCTGAGAAAACCTTTCTTCAAAGTTGAACAAGAATGCCGTCATTCACCGTGACCGGGACGATTCTTCCCGATTCGTTCCGGCCAATCATCCGGGAGAGGCTTATCACAGAGAACTTCATCCACATCTTCAATAGTACCGTGTGTATAGAAGTATTCTCTTCCTATTTTCTCGGAGGAAAGGCACAGAACAAAACGACGGGATTGTTTTAACATCAGCCGGAAAAGCGGTGACGCAATCAGGTTGGCTGTGGACATACGGCCGTCAAGGGACACGCCTCGACAGGTTGAAAAGCATATATCGGCATGCATATCACGAAGAACCGTTTCGGTATACCCGCCAATCATAGAAAAATCGTTTTCCGGGACGACGCCTCCGGTAATAATCAGGTCGATCCTGCGTTCCGCCAGTACCATGGCGGTTTTCAGGCCTGTGGTAATCACCGTCAGGTGCTTGTCGTTGGGCAGATAGCCGGCAATCATCTCTGAGGTGTTGGAAGCATCCATCATCAGCACATCGTTTTCATGCACCATGGCAGCAGCCTTTTGAGCGATGATTTTCTTGGACTCTAACATTTCCGATGCCCGGATACAGTACGGAATCAAGCTGTCCTTTGATGCGGGGTTGCGCATTACGCCACCGTGAAAACGTCTGACAAGACCCTCGTTTTCCATTGCATTCAAGTCTCTCCGGACAGTTGCCTCGCTGGCATACAACACCTGGGACAGTTCAGATACCGTTACTTTTCCCCGCTCCGTAAGCAGAGATAGAATAGAATCCCATCTTTCCCGTGCAATCATGATCTATCGCTCCATTTTGTTGTTTTCGCCAATATCATACAAGCAGGAAATGACTATGTCAACAGTTAAATTGATTGTATGTGATTGTTTGCAATCGTTTCCGCTTGTTTCGTGTGTGCATTATGATTGTTTTTCTAATTATGAGAATTCATTGACACACATAAGAATCATGCGTAAAATACAGGTAGTCGATTATTTTCCGTTATTCATTTGTTATCCGGCGCCTTGTGCGCTGTAATATGAAAGGAGAACTCCCTATGAAGAAACTAGTTGCTCTGCTGCTCGCCATGCTCATGGTGCTGTCCGCCAGTGTCTCAGTGCTGGCCGATGAGATTAACTATGAAGTGACCGAGCCCGTGACCATTACCTTCTGGATGACCCTGAGCGAGGAGTCCAAGGTTGCTACCATGCAGAAGATTATTGATGATTTTGAGGCTTCTCAGGATCTTATCAAGGTCAACATGGTATACGAAGGCGCCTATGCCGATATCAATACTGCGCTGGTGGCTGCGAACATTGCCAGCACCGATGTTCCTGCTATCGTATGGACCTCCAATACCTACCTGACCTCCTACGCCAACAATGGCGTTATTGAGGATCTGACCCCTTACATTGAGCATTACAATTCCGATGTGGCTGACTTTGTTCCCGCGTTCCTTGAGTCCGCTACCATTGATGGCAAGATTTATGGTTTCCCCATGGGTCTGGCCGGCACCGTCGCTTTCTACAACAAGGAAGTCCTGGAAGCTGCCAACATCACCTTCCCCACCAAGTGGGACGAGATGGACAACTACCTGGAGACCATCTACAATGCTACCGGCAAGCCCGCTCTGGCTATCTGCTGCTGGGGTGATGCCTATCTGTTCCCTCTGTTCTACAATGTTGGCTGCGAGCCCATCATGAAGGATGAGAACGGTAAAGAATACGCCGGCATTAACGACCGTGCCTACGAAGTTTTCACCCAGATGCTGGATTGGACCAAGAAGGGTTATGTCATTTGGCACACCAAGGCCGGCGATCTGCGTACTGCCTTTACCTCCGGCGATGTTGCCAGCGTAATGTACTACAGCTCCGGCGTATATTCTGCCCTGCAGGATGTGGCTGAATTCACCGTAAAGTGCGCGCCCGTTATCGAAATGGATGACGGCAAGGCCGAAGGTATGGTTTCCGGTGCTCTGTGCACGATTCCCGCTAACCAGCCCCAGAACACCAAGAACGCCGCGTACGTTTTCATGGATTACTTCACCGGCGCCGCTCATAACGCGGACTTCGCTCTGGGCACTTCTTGGCTGCCGGTACGTGTTTCCACCACCAAGAACGAAGAGCAGATTTCTGTCTTCCTGGATGCTCTCCCCGCTTTGGATGTAGCTTTGGATAACATCACTCACTTCGTTGTCGCGACTCAAAGTGATGTCAGCGCTACCGCTCTGTCCACGATGCGCAGCTATATCATGCAGATCATGAACGGTGAGATTGGCATGGAAGAAGGCTGGGAAATCATGATCGAGGAAATGAGCGACATTATCAACGACCGTTAAGTATTCCCCTCAGGAGGCTCGACCAGTCGGGCCTCCTGTCCTTTTCTTTGTCGCAAAATCGAGTACCACAAGGGAGAATCTGTTATGCAAAAGAACAAGTACCGTGTTCAAGTCGGCGACCATTATGTGACCTTGAAGCCCAAGCACAGATGGCCGGACTTTTTTTGCGCCATGCCCGCTGTGCTTATCTTAGCGGTGATGACATACTATCCTCTCGGCAAGTTGATCGAAGTCAGCTTCACAGACTGGAATCTGCTGAGCGCCGACTATAACTATGTTGGCTTCAAAAACTGGGAGTGGCTCTTCACCGCTGCGACCAGTAAACGGTATTTGCTCAACACGCTTCGAGTGACCGGCCTGTATACATTGGGGCACGTCGCTTCTTCACTAATTGGCGGCGTTTTGTTGGCACTTTTGTTTAACAAAATGACCAAGTCCTTCAGTGCAATGCGGGCAATTATCTTTATGCCGCGCTATATTGCCATGTCAACGTGCGGTATCGTTTTCTGCTGGATTTTCAATTATAACTATGGCGTTGTGAATCAGTTTTTAACCGGTATGGGGCTTCAGGCTGTTCCGTGGCTGGAAGACCGCACAATGGCTCTTGTTACTGTTCTGATTGTCAGTTTCTGGCATGGAACAGGTTACTCCATGATGATTTACCTGTCCGCCATGATTGGCATTTCCCGTGACTATTATGAAGCCGCGTGGCTTGATGGCGCGAACGGAAGACAAACGTTCCGCTACATCACACTTCCTTTGCTTTCTCCTACCACACTTTTCCTGTTTATCACTACCTTCATTTCCTCAATGAAGGTCTATCAGTCTGTTGATACTTTGACCGGCGGTGGTCCCTACAACTCCACCGAAGTGTTCGTATACTATATCTACCGTCTCGCATTCACAAACTTCCGTTTTGACCGTGCCGCGGTAAACGCGCTGTTCTTCTTCGTGATTCTTTTGGCAATTACGGCCTCCACAATAAAGATCACTAACAAGAACATCCAGTATGAATCGTAAAGGAGGGGGAAAAATGAAAATGCAAAATGACGACCTCAGGCTTAACAATCGCCAGCGCACCATCCGGGCAGTAAAATCAAGCATCCGTTTCATTTTTGCCCTGGCGATCTCCCTTCTGTTCCTTTTCCCCGTATTTTGGATGATTTCCGGCTCTTTGAAAACCGAGGCGGAAATTCTGGCAACAAGGCCTTCCCTTTTCCCCGCCGTTCCTTATTGGCATAATTATTCCGAAGCCATGCGCAAAGAGCCTTTCATGCGGTACATGCTGAATACTTTGATTGTTACCGTCGGAACGCTGTCCATTGAGATTCTCACCAGTGTGTTGGCAGCCTATTCCTTTGGGCGTGGTCAATACCGTGGAAAGCATGCGTTGTTTATCTATGTTTTGGGTGCCATGATGGTTCCCATTCAGGTTACTTTTGTTCCTCTGTACATCATGATTTCTCACATGGGGCTGAAAAACACGTATCTAGGCCTGATTATCGTGGGCTGTGTTTCCCCTTACAGCATTTTCATGATTCGTCAGTCTTTCATGAGTGTGGATGAGAGTTATCTGGATGCCGCTCGTGTGGACGGTATGGGTACACTGGGCATTATTTTCCGCGTGCTTGTGCCAATGTGCAAAGCTACAATCATGACGCTGTTATTGGTAAACTTTATCGGCGGCTGGAACAGCTATTTCTGGCCCAAGATTATTGCCAACGACAAGGAAGAAGTCCGATTGCTGACCATTGGTATGGCGCATCTGAAATCCTCCATGCAGGATGGATTGTTGCTGAATGCCGGTGAGGTAATGGCAGGTGCTGTTATATCGTCCTCTCCCGTTCTGATTATGTTCTTGGTTTTCCAGAAGCAGATGCTTAGCGGATATACCAAGGCAGCAATGAAATAAGAAAAGGAGTATCAGCTAATTATGAAACCGAAACATGTCCTGATGCTTTTTACCGACCAGCAGCGCGGGGATACCATCCACGCGCTGGGGAACGAGGATATTGTTACGCCATCTCTTGACAGTCTGGCCAACGAATCCATCGTGTTCGACAAGGCGTATACCCCCTCTCCCGTGTGCGTTCCCGCCCGGCTGTGCATGCTGAGCGGACAGTACTGCGCCCGGACAGGCAACAACAACAATAACCCGTTGAAGGTCTACAACGGTGAGGGCTTTTACAGTGAATTCACCAAGGCCGGGTACAATTCCTGCTGCATCGGCAAGATGCACAACTACAACGACATGTATGCCTCCCTTGGCTTCAAGAAGCGCATCAGCCAGGAAGAGCTTTCCGATGATCGGGACGATTACACCAACTGGCTTGTGAACAGCCCCTACAAGAATGTATTTGACTACGGCGGACAGCGCAGTGAAATGTACTATATCCCCCAGGTGAGTCAGCTGCCCATGGAAGCCCATCCCACCCAGTGGATCGGCGACCGCAGTGTGGAGTTTATCAACAACTGCAATCCTGATGAGCCCATGTTCCTGGTATCGTCCTTTATTCATCCCCATCCGCCGTTCTGCCCGCCCGCGCCCTGGAATAAGATTTACCGTACGCCGATCCGCAGAGCGCACCAGCCGGAGGACCGGGACAGCTACGAGGATCTGCTGCGCAACCGGTACACTCTGGATGCCATGGGCATTTCTCCGCGCCTGCTGGAGACGCTGATTCAGCACTACTATGCCTGCATTTCCTTTGTGGATTATCAGATTGGCCGTATCATCCAGGCGCTGAAGGATAAGGGAATGTATGAAGATACCATTATTCTCTTTGCCGCCGATCATGGCGATTTGATGGGGGATTTCCGTTCCATGGGCAAACGCACCATGCTGGACGGCGCAAGTCACATTCCTTTCCTGCTCCGCGTTCCCGGCATGTCTCATGAAATCCGGCACGATCCCGCTTCTCTGGTTGATATCGCGCCCACTCTGCTGAAGCTGAGCGGCATCGATTACGACCCCGCCGAGTATGACGGCGTGTGCCTGACGGAAGACAAGCATGATGTGGTATATTCCCAGTATTCCACCGGCCCCAGTTCCACTTATATGGTGGCATCCTCTTATGATAAGCTGGTTTATACCGGCATTGGCGGCCGCTATTTCTACTTTGACTCCTTCCCTGAGACGAAGAACAAGTATGATTCGGAGAATCCCCGCGTGGCAGAGCTGAAAAAGCTGCTGGATGCCCATATGGCCTCCGACGCGTGCCCCGAGGTGAACCCCACGGTCATCCAGAGCCCCGCCCGTCAGGAGCCGCTGTCCTTCTACCCGAAGCTGAACGACCATTCGAATCGCCGCGATGAGGAATTTGCCCGCATGCCCGAAGGCTATACCATCACTCTGGCAGAGCACGAGTGGGATTCTAGTGCGATTGTGGCGGAAAAATGACAAGTAACGAATATCTGATTGCTTTTGATGTTGGCGGAACGAAAACGGATGCCGTGCTGTTTTCGCCGGACGGAACTGTGGCAAAGCATTATATCGGGCCCGGGGCAAACACATTGGAATGCGGCCTCGACAAAGCCTGCGGCATTTACCGCGATGTTGTTGAGCGGCTGTCCGCCGGCTTGGAAGGACGGCTGCGCAGTGTGTACGGCGGGATTGCTTCCGCTGCCTACTTCGGCACCGCTGTACAGGACAGGATGCGGGAAACGCTGTCAGCGGACTTCGTGCGCATGGAAGCGGACGGACCCTGTCTGATTTCCGCCATGCTTGGGCACCGGGGCGGCGCTGGTGTGATTTGCGGCACCGGCTCGTCCATTACCGTCCGCCGCGGAGACGAGTATCACTCCAAGGGCGGCTGGGGGCCTGTATTTGACGGAAAAGGCGGCGCGTTTGATCTGGCCAGAAACGCAATCTACGCTGCCCTTCGCGCCCATGACGGACGCGGAGAACAAACCGTGCTGACAGAACTGCTGCAGGATGCCTTCGGTGAGCCTGTTCAAAACCACCTTCCTGTTCTGTACGCCAAGGGAAGGCCGTACATCGCCTCCTTCGCCCGGTACGTTTTTCAGGCGAGGAAGATGGGAGATCCCGTCGCCTGCGCGGTATTTGATGAGGGCATCCGCATAATGAACGAACTTCTCATCGCCGGGGCCAAAGAATTTGATGCGCCCTTCACAGCAGTACTGAACGGAGGCGTTTTCACCCATTTCCCCGAATACACCCAAGCTTTGCGAGAGGCCGCTCCGGAAAAGGCTTGCCTGATGATGTCCGATGTACCGCCCGTGTTCGGCTGTGCCGTGGAGGCAATGTATTCCATAGGCATCCGTACGGAGGCGGCCTTCAAAAGAAGGTTTACCGATACGCTTGCTGTTTGAAAAGCAACAGAATTTTTACATGCCGCTGTGAATTGTTTTCGCAGCGGCTTTTTTCGACGCATTTTGGTTTTTGGGGGAAGCTCGGCTATTGTTTTTTCTGCCCAAGGGCGAAAAAACGCAGTAACCAAACTATTGCTCGATGCTGCCGTAGCAGAGAATGTCGGCAAGACATCAGTGTATTATTTGGATGCAAAAAAGCCTCCGTTGTCCTAAAGGAGCAGGGGCTACAATTCCCGGGTTCCTTAACAACGGAGGATACAGGCTTAGTATACACGATGCAGGTCTCCTGTCAACAGCAAGTTCATTGACCAGACCGACACGAAACAATTCAAACGCTGGTTTGGGAAGAGCAAGGTAGTAAACGAGGATGGAACACCCAGAATCTATATCATGGAACTTCCGAGAATTTCACCGCATTTGATATGAGCAAGGGGCGCGCAAACATGGATATCCAAGGCGCGTTCTTCACCCCGTTCCAAGAGGATGCAGAAGGATACGGCAACAATGTTGGCACGTACTATTTGAGCATTGAGAACCCCGCCTCTGAATCCGTTGCTTACGCGGCATTGAACAAGTTCAAGGGGCAAAACGAAGTGGGCGTTTAGGCGAGAAAGTACCTGGAGTCACAGGGTTATCCTCATTCTTTCAATGGTGCCGGGTAAGTCAGTTTGATTTTCGGCCGAAAGTCTCTATCCGTCCGCTGCCTTGGAGAATTTCTCTTTTTTCTTGCCTATGTGACCATGCTTTACGAGAGCGGCATTGATCCGCTAGTGGCTATGCGAATCGTGGGGCATGCAGACTACCAGACCACTGCCAACATCTATACGCACCTGAAGGATGAAACGCTGAGGAGAGCATATATCAGCATGGAGAAGGTGTTTGGAGAAAATCAGGCTTGAGTAGTGAATATGAAAACATATCC
>JAZUDA010000209.1:0-2137 GCA_045639455.1 Clostridia bacterium
CGCCAACCTTGCCCAGCTCAGCCTCGACAGGTACGTTGTTCAGGGAAGCCAGCGCGACCACGCGGCGGGAAACATCGATATTCTCTTCAAAGCTCAGCCGGGAGCCGTCAATCATGACGGAGGTGTAGCCGGCCATCAGGCACAGTGCGGCGCGCTCGTAAGAATCGCCGTGATCCAGATGGATGCAGACGGGAACCTTGGCCTTTGTGGCCAGGGAGGCCACGATACCCTGATAAGTGAAGGGGGTGGCATACTTCAAAGTGCTGGAGGTGGTCTGCAGCATGATGGGGGCGTTCTGCGCCTCGGCAGCGGCGATGGCGGCCTGAGCCATTTCCATGTTCTCAATATTGAAAGCACCTACGGCGTAGTGATTGCGCTGAGCGTCCAGCAGCATTTCCTTGGAAGTAACAAGAGCCATAATGGGCATCTCCTTTCGTTTTGACGGAAAAAAGCGGCAGAATCCGCCAGAATCCGTCACAGGATTCTTGACAAACAACCCTGCATATTTTATTATAAACGTGTCATCCATGAATTGCAAGCATTGACAGAAAGATTGACATTTTTTCGTTTTCTGTCATTTTTTTGACGGCTTTTTGGAAAGGATAAACACCATGATTATCGCGGAACGGCAGGATGCCATTCTCCGTCTGCTGCAGGGGAAAAAATATCTTTCTATCGGGGACATTTGCAGCCAGCTTCATTACAGCGAGTCCACTCTGCGACGGGATTTGAAGCGGATGGAAAAAGAGGGCCTGCTGATTCAGACCAGGGGCGGCGTGTCCGCGGATACCCATCCCAATATGGAAACGCCCCTGGCTATGCGGATTTCCGCCAACAGACAGTATAAGTCTGCCATCGCGTATGAGGCGGCGAAGATGGTCGAGGACAATATGATGATCATGATGGACGCCAGCACCACCGCCATGGAGATGGTGCCATATCTGCGCAGCAAAAAGAACCTGACCATCATTACCTGCTGCCTGTCCACCGCGGTTCTGATTGCGGAGACGCTGGACTGCAACCTGATTTGCACCGGTGGGCGGTACCACGCGCCTACGGCCGCGCTGGTCGGGGGCTCGGCGGAAACCTCGCTGAAGGACTGGTTCGCGGATATGCTGTTTTTCTCCGTCAATTCCATCGATGCCGTGAACGGCCTGACGGATCAGGGCGAAGAAATTGTTCAGTTGAAAAAGACCATGATACAACAAAGCCGCAAGGCGGTACTCCTTGCGGATCGGAAGAAGTTCGGACAGACAGCCGCGTTCCGGCTGCGTCCCGGCCATTTGGACGCGATTGTAACCAATCCGTCCCCGGATTTTGATGAACCGGAATGGGAGGAATACCGGAAAATCATGGTATTTTCCGGGCCGGTGGAATCTTGATTTTCAGAATCGCCTGAGGAGCTTGCTCCGCAGGCGTTTTACATATAGGAATGCCAGACTTTTTAGCGCCCGGTCATAGACCAGCATGCAAAGATTGCACAGCAGGAAAAAGAAAATCAGCATAGCGGTGCCCATGGCGGCATACTCGGCGGAAAAAGCCTCTATATGCAGCACAACCGCCAGCAGCAGGTATACCATGCCGGCGCCAATGTTGAAAATGCCCAATTTTGCGGCCAGCCGCAGGGGAACGGACGGAATCCGGTCCAGGTCGGGCTTGAGAATGGGGTAGTAGCCCAGAAAGGCGAAAATCAGCGCCGCTTCCTTGTCAGAGCAAAACAGCAGTGAAAGAACGGCGATGACGGCATACATTTCCCAGGCCGTTTTCCTGCCGCATTCCATCATGACGGGAATAAGCAGAACGGAGGCCAGCACGGGGCAGCAGAATGTGGCGGCGGGAATCAGAGACACCAGCGTCATGATGACAACGGCCAACGCCGCCATGATGCCGGCCAGCGCCAGGCGGGAGGTGTTACGCACGGGAAACGCTCCTTTCCTGCTGGAACGCGATGCGGGGAGAATGATTGCTGACATCGTCCTGAATAAAAATGGTGCCGCAGCGGGTATAGCCGCATTTGGGCAGCAGATGCAGCATGATGGCATTGTTGGGGTGGGTATCGATACGGATATTGTCAATCCGGGTAATGGCCCACGCGGTGGCGGTTTGCAGGATGCCGTGAGCGCCTCGAACGCCCGCG
>JAZUDA010000210.1:0-3838 GCA_045639455.1 Clostridia bacterium
AGCCTTGACTGCAACGCAGTTGAAGGTGCCGCGCAGCTTGTTCAGAACGAGCGTGGTGAGTGCCTCACCCTCGACGTCCTCAGCAACGATGACGAGCTTCTTGCCTGCCTGTACGATCTGCTCGAGCAGGGGAAGGATGTCCTGGATATTGGAGATCTTCTTGTCGGTGATGAGCAGGAGGGCGTCGTCCATGACGGCTTCCATCTTGTCGGTATCGGTGACCATATAGGCGGAAGCATAGCCGCGGTCGAACTGCATGCCTTCCACGGTGGTCAGGGCGGTCTTCATGGTCTTGCTTTCTTCGACGGTGATTACGCCGTCCTTGCCGACGATTTCCATGGCCTCGCTGATCATCTTGCCGATGTCTTCGTCAGCGGCGGAGTTGGCGGCAACCTGCGCGATGGCCTGCTTGCCGGAGATGGGCTGGCTCATTTCGGCCAGACCGGCAACAGCGGCGTCAACAGCAGCCTGGATGCCCTTCTTCAGCACCATGGGATTGGCACCGGCGGCCAGGTTGCGCATACCCTCGTGGATAATGCTCTGGGCCAGCAGGGTGGCGGTAGTGGTACCGTCGCCGGCAACATCGTTGGTCTTGGTGGCAACTTCCTTTACCAGCTGGGCGCCCATGTTTTCAAAAGCGTCTTCCAGCTCAATATCCTTGGCAATGGTCACACCATCGTTGGTGATGAGGGGAGCGCCGTACTTCTTGTCCAGTACCACGTTGCGGCCCTTGGGACCCAGGGTTACTTTCACCGTATTGGCCAGCGCGTCAATGCCCTTCTCCAGAGCGGCACGGGCGTCCTCGCCGTATTTAATCTGCTTCGCCATTGTTCATTTCCTCCTATAATCAGTCTTCGACGACGGCCAGGATATCGTTCTGACGGACGATAATGTACTCCTTGCCGTCCAGCTTTACTTCAGTACCGGCATACTTGGAATAAATAATCTTCTGACCGGCCTGAACATTCATCTTGACTTCCTTGCCGTCCACCAGTCCGCCGGGACCAACAGACAGTACTTCCGCCATCTGAGGCTTTTCCTTGGCGGTATTGGGCAGGATGATGCCGCCCATGGTGGTAGATTCCATTTCTACGTTTCGAATGACCACACGGTCACCTAAGGGCTTGATAGTCATATTTGTGCCTCCTTGCAGTCTCTTGTTTGTTAGCACTCTTTTGTGGTGAGTGCTAAGCACGCTACATAGTGTAATAGATTTACCCTTCTGACGCAAATTGCGAATAAATGGCTCAAGGCCGGAATTGTCCGTTTTTGAATTTAATTCTTTTAGTTTCTCTTTAATTCGCTTAAAATCTCCTGTTTTCTTCTGATTTTACTTTTCATGTGCCTCATGGTATACTTTTACCCGCAAAACATACGCAAAACGAGGTTTGACCCGCAATGACAATCACCGATGCGCTCCTGAACTGGTATGACAAAAACAAGCGCGATCTTCCCTGGCGTGATATCGACGATCCGTACAAAACCTGGGTCAGCGAAATCATGCTGCAGCAGACAAGGGTGGAAACCGTGAAGGGGTACTTTGCCCGCTTCATGGAAGCGTTTCCTACAATTTCCACGCTGGCAGAGGCCGATGAGGCCGCGCTGCTTAAGTGCTGGGAGGGGCTTGGCTATTATGCCCGTGCCCGGAATCTTCAAAAGGCCGCGCGGGTGATAATGACCGATTTCGGCGGAAAAATGCCGGATTCGGCGGAATTGCTCTCTACCCTGCCCGGCATCGGCCCCTACACCGCGGGTGCGATTGCGTCCATCGCCTTCGGTTGCAGGGTGGCCGCCGTGGACGGCAACGCGCTGCGGGTGGGTGCGAGGTTATACAATAAAGATGAAGACATTTCCCTGCCTTCCGTCCGCCGCGAAATAGAAGGCAAACTGACACAACTGCTGCCCAAGGAACGGAGCGGCGACTTTAATCAGGCGATCATGGACCTGGGTTCTTCCGTCTGCGTACCCGGCACGCCCGACTGCGCAAGCTGCCCGCTGTCAAAGGACTGCCTCGCCTTCCTTGAAGGCGACCCGGAAGTGCTGCCCGTTAAGGCACGAAAAACGCCGCCCAAGGTGATCCATCTGGATGTGGCGGTCATCCGCTGCGGTGAAAAAGTGCTTGTCCGCCGCCGGACGGAATCCATGCTGCGCGGGCTGTATACATATTATATTACCGAAGCCGGGCATCTCTCGGATGACCTGTCCCGTTTCGGGCTTCCGTTACTTTCCGTCTTCCCCGCCGTACACAGCCGGCACGTATTCACGCACCGCGTATGGGAAATGGACAATTGGGTTGTGGAAGTATCGGAGGAAAGGCCGATCGGCGATTATTTCTGGGTTTTCCCCGAGGAGCTCGCGTTCCTGCCCTTCCCCACGGCGCTTGCCGGGGCGAGCGCACTGACGCAAAAAAAGGACCCGGTCACGAAGCCGGATCCGTAAATACGATTTCGTAGGTGGTCTGCCCCGAGAGGAATTCTGTCTCCAACAGCGTTTCGAAAACGGCACCCACCTTTTCTTTTGCCATTTGGCGAAGGTCATCCATGGTTTGCGCGTCCGCCGTGTACGATGCCAGGCGTTGGGCCCGCTGATTTTGCCGGATGGCCTCCAGCCTGTCCGCATCCGCCTTATACCAGAAATCCTTCACCTGGGTGGAGGTAATCTCGTAATTATCCGATGCTACGGCGATGTCGGGCAAGGCAATCAGGAAGCGGCCGCCTTCATAGGAAAGCGCAGACGACTCCAGATCCACACAGAAGGAAATGGTGTATTCGTAAGTCCCCGCCACAGACTGCACGGTGGGGGTAATCGAAAACGGAAGAGACAAATCGATGGTCTCCAGGAACTCCCCGCTTTCGTCAAATTCGGCAAAAACCAGTTTCCCTTCGGATTTCAGTTCCTTGGTCAGCACGGCGGTGGAAGAAATCACCCGCTCGTTTCCGGTCGGAAAGAGCAGATCCACCAGACTTCCGACTTTCGGCAGCATGGCAATCGTCAGGCCCAGGATCAACGCCGCGGAAACGATTCTCACCAGAATACGGCCGATATGCCGCCCCGCGCTTTTGATGATCTTCTTCATCCGATACTCCCCTGAATTCGCACCAGCAGCGCCACCACGGCCCGGATCAGGAAATACAGCAGCGTGGCGTAGCCCAGGAGTGTCATCAGCCCGTTCCAGAGCCGCCACGCGGACCTTCTCCGGAAGCCTTTGCTTTCATGCTTGCCCCGCATACGTTTCACACTCCCGTCAATTTTACTCACAATCGGATTATACAATAGATACTTCAAAAAATCCAGCGTTTGAAATGTAAAATAACCGGATTTCGGCAATTTGACAAAAAATTGACAATTTTTTCACCATTTCGTTCGGAAAACGCTTGCCATTGCGGAAGTTTTTATGTATAATAGGCGTAGTGAGTGTTTTTAGGCGCTCACAGTCGGATTCTACAATTCCTTCCCGCCCACCGGGCAGGGATAGAAAAAAACAGGAGTGTGTGATCATGGCCAAGAAAACCATCGAAGACATCCAGGTTACCGGTAAGAAGGTTCTTGTTCGCTGCGACTTTAACGTGCCGCTGGACGGCGACCGCATCACCGATGAAAACCGTATCATCGGTGCCCTGCCCACCATTAAGTACCTGCGGGATAACGGCGCGAAGGTAATCCTTTGCTCCCATCTTGGCAAGCCCCACAATGTTTTCAACGAAAAGCTGAAACTGAACAAGAAGGAAAAGGCGAAGATCGAAGCTCTGCCCGCCGAAGAGCAGGAAGCCGCTACCGCCGCCGCTCTTGAAAAGGCCAAGAAGGATGTTACCAAGTTCACCCTGGCCCCCGTTGCGAA
>JAZUDA010000211.1:0-6053 GCA_045639455.1 Clostridia bacterium
CCAGAAGGCTATTTTACCACAGATATGGGTGTTTCCGCAAATCAGGCCTGCCCGTTGAGCAGCTTCAGCATCACCATTTCACAGCAGCCGTCCTGATTAATCTGCCCGGACTTGGCGAGGTACTCCGTCTCCACCAACATATTGATGATGTCACGCAGCTTCTTCATGCCATAGCTGCCTGCCTGCCGGGCGGTTTTGGTGATTCCGTAGGAGGAAATGCCGAGAGCGCCCCGGATGGCGCCATCGTTTGCCCCCGCGGCCTTCATGGTTTTCACTTGCAGCATGATGCGGTACTGCCGCTGAATCATGGCAAGGATGCCCAACCGTTCGGAACCGGTCAGAATCAGGTTCCGGTACAGGGAAAAGGCCTCGTCTGCCTTTCCGGCCACCAGCGCGTCCACCATTTCGAAGACAGTACACTCGATGGACGGGGTGGCGATTTCATCGATCTGTTGCCGCGTGATGGGCTGACCTTCCCCGGCGTAGGCGGCTAACTTGGCCAATTCCCCGTTCAGCAGCGCGGCGTCCCTGCCGCTGCGGTAGCACAGATAGGCGGCGTCGCGGTCGTTGATGGAGCTGCCGATCTTTTTGGCGGTGCTCTTCAGCCAGCGGACGCATTCGGTTTCATCCATTGTGTCAAAGGTGTGGACACAGTTGCGCGCCTGCAGCTCCTGAACCAGCTTTTTCCGCCCGTCGGCCTTCCCGTGCAGGGTCAGCAGGAGGCAGGTGGAGGCGGGCAGCCGGGGCAGATAGTCCAGCATTTTCTGGACTTCGTTTGCCTCATCCTTGGCACGCCCCTGCAGCAGTGCCCAATCCTGCACCCAGACAAGGCGGCGTTCCGCCAGAAAGGGCAGGGTTTCGCAGGCGTTGATCACATCATCCGCGAGGGGATTGACCAGCGTGGTCTGGTTCATTTGTGCCAGCGACGGGTCCAGCAGCGTGGAAATCAGCTGCTGAACGGCACGCTGCTTGATAAATTCCTCCTCACCGTCCATCAGGTACAGAGGGTCGATATGGTTTTTCATTTCCTGGAAAAACGCGGTAAAGTCCACAGGCTCGGCCTCCTTTATTCCTCACGGAAGGTGCGGATTTCATATTCGTCACCCCGGATGGTGACGGTCACGGTTCCGGTCAACTGGGTTTGATACAGTTGGGAATTGATATCCCTTAACCGCTGCAGGGTACTGTAGCCCGGCAGATAACTGCTGCCGTCCTTGGCGGAAATGATGCTGACCCGCGGGCGGACAATATCCAGAAAATCGCTCCCGGTGGCTCCGTTGCTGCCGTGATGGGATACCTTCAGAATATCCGCGGGCATTGCGGTATAGCCCTCATAGCGGCTGTTCAGGTCGCCCTGTGCCAGAATCGACACGCCCTGCGCCCTGATATACATGGACAGCGAGTAGTAATTGGCGTCCAGCCCGGGAACGACACCGTTTTTATAGGGCCACAGCACGGTGATAACCGTGCCGGGCAGCATCAGCTCGTCCCCCGCGGACAGCAGACGTACCGGAATGCCTCTGTCCATGGCGTTTTCAATCTGCGACCGGACATCCTCATCCACGCCGCATTTGTCCCAGCCCCAGGGGAGGCAAAGCTCCTTTACGGGGATACCGCTGTCCAGCAGGCAGGTCAGCCCGCCGGCATGGTCGGCATGGGCATGGGTCAGAATCAGCGTGTCCACCTGACGGCCCGAACGGGCAAGGAAACGGGTCAGGGCGACACCGTCCGTCCCGGTATCGATTACCACCGTCATGCTGCCGTCTGTCAGGACGGCGCAGTCCGCCTGCCCCACGGCCAGCTGGGTATAGGTTACTTCAGACCCGGAAAAAACATAGCCGGGAATGAAGAACGTAAGGGCAAAGCACAGCGCCAGCGCGGCAGCCGCGGGGAAACGGAAGCGGCACCAGGCGCGGGTAAAGTCCGTCACGCAGAAAACGCATCCCACGAAAAGAGCGCACTGCAGATAGGAAAAAACAGGCAGGGACAGCTCCGCGAAGGGAATTTCCGCGGCGATATGCACAAGAGATAAAAAGACGTTTGTCGCCCACGCCATCAGGCTTCCGAAGCCGGGAACCCAACCGAAGGGCAGCAGCAGATAGTAGCCGATCAGCAGCGGCGTCGCCAAGGGAACAAGCACCAGGTTGGTCAGCAGCCCGATCAGCGGCATGGAGCCGTAGGCGTTGACCATGGGAATCAGCACACCGACCTGGGCGGAAAGACAGGTGGTAACCGCCTGCAGGATTCCGGCGCCGACAGACGTACCGCTGCCGGGAAGCCGGTTCAGCAGCCGGTCCAGCACGGGCTTCAGAACGCAGATGCCCAGCACCGCGCCGAAGGACATCTGAAACCCGGAGGACATCAGCCACGCGGGCCGGATGCACAGCAGGAGAATGGCAGCCAACGACAGCGCGCTGAGCATGTCATACCTGCGTTTGACCAGACGGTGTCCCTCCAGCACCAGCGCCATCAAGTAGGCGCGCAGGACGGAGGCGGAAAACCCGGTCATGGCACAGTACAGCCCCAGGGGAACCGCCAGCAGCAGAAAGCGTACCCACGGCCGCAGCGGAAGACGGGAAATCAACAGCAGCAACAGCCCGGACAGAATACTGATATGAAGCCCGGACAGCGCCAGCAGGTGAGCCGCCCCGCATCTGCGGAAAGCCTCCTGATCCTGTTCCTCCACACTGACCCGGCTGCCGATGACAAGGGCCTTGGCGAGGGAACTGTTTTCCGCGCCGAGACAGCGGTCAAGGTGATCGGAGATCCGGTTTCTGACGGCGGAAAAGAAAGGCACGGGAACATTACCGTCCACCGATAGCCCCTGCGCCCCGGAAACGCAGATATCCAGCCCGCGGCTTTTGACATAGGCCGCGAAGTCGAAATCGCCCGGGTTGCTGGCCGTGGAGGGAGCATACACGCTGCCGTTGAATGTGACGGTATCGCCGTCCCGCAGCAGCGGCTGACCTTCCTGCTCATAATAGCTCCAGTAGGCGGAAAGGCCGGTGCTTTCACCATCCAGATATATATTGTCCAGCGCCGCGGAAACCTTTCCCTCGCTGTACTTCGGCACGGTGGAAACGGTTCCCTGAATCCGGTAATCCCCCGGAACGGCACTGCCGCCGAAAATGGGCAGGTGGTACAGATTCATGCCGAAAAAGAGGCAGAAAATCAATACCCCCGGCCGTGTATCACGGCGCGCGAGCAGGAGAAAAACAAGCAACAGAAAGGAGCAGACCAGGCCTGCTGTTATCAGCGGGGTATACGCCCACGCCACGCCCAGCCGGATTCCGGCACACAGCGCCAGAGCCATCAGCGGCAAAACGCGATGGTTCCGTTTCCGCCCGGGCGGTACAGCAACAGTCATGGCAGCTCCTTTTCGTCATTACAGTTTGTACAGCAAACATACGGCTTGGGCGGAAATTCCTTCCTCCCGGCCCTCAAAACCCAATTTTTCGGTGGTGGTGGCCTTCAGATGAACCTGATTGGGAAGAACGGACATTCCGTTCGCCAGATTCTGCTCCATCTGCGGCATAAAGGGGGCCAGCTTGGGACGCTGTGCCACAATGGTCACGTCCGCGTTGCCTACAGTCCAGCCGTTCTCACGAAGGAGACTCATCACATACTCCAGCAGCTTCATGGAGGAAATGCCCTCGTACTTTGGGTCGGTATCCGGGAAATGACGCCCGATATCGCCCAGCCCCGCGGCACCGAGCAGCGCATCCATCAGCGCATGGACGGCCACATCCGCATCGGAATGACCCAGCAGGCCGGTCTTGTGGGGAATCTCCATGCCGCACAGAATCAGCTTCCGTCCTTCTGTCAAACGGTGCACATCATAACCGTGACCGACACGGAAGGGACACTGCCGCAGATCCTCGCCATAGGTTACCTTGGTGTTCGCCCGGTCACCCTGCGTCATATAGACCGCCTCTTTTCCGAAGTCATACATCAGGGAGCTTTCGTCCGTGTAGTACCGGCCCCGCGCGCAGGCATCCTCCAGCACGGGCAACAGTGCTTCGCGCCGGAATCCTTGAGGTGTCTGACAGGCACGGAGGCTGGAACGGTCCAAAATCCGGCACAGCCGACCGGATTCGTCCACCACGTCCACCGTATCGGTAACGGGAACGGAGGCGATGCCGCTGCCGTTGGCCCGGACGGAGTCGATAACGGCACGGATTACTTCCGCCGTGACATGGCAGCGGGCACCGTCATGCACCAGCACAATGGCACTCTCATCGGGAACGGCCCGCACGCCGGATAAAACGGAATCCTGCCGCTGCGCGCCACCGTAGGCGAAAACGGGAAGAGGCAGGCAGGACGAGGCAAAATCGCTGCGGATTTCCGCCTCTTCCTCCGGGCGGCAGACGATGACGATTCCGTCCGTCAGCCCCACGAAGGCCCGGACAGTATGACAAATCATCGGTTCGTCCCCAACAGGCAGCAGCACCTTGTTCTTTCCCATGCCCATGCGGGTGCTTGCCCCGCCGGCCACGATTACGCCCCATACGGACATAGTCAGCTACGCTCCTTCAGGATGGATTCGTCCTCCTCCAGTACCCGGTACATATCGGCGGCGCCCTCCTTACGGACGGTTTCCTTGATGGACAGAATCTCATAACGCCCCAGTTTGTCGCCGAAACGAATGGTCATTACATCGCCCTCTTTTACCTCGGCACCGGGCTTTACCACCTTGCCGTTCAGCGTGACGCGGCCGCCGGAGCAGGCCTCGTTCGCCACGGTACGCCGCTTGATAATACGGGATACCTTCAGAAACTTATCTACTCGCATGAAAAGAGTTCCTTTCCTGATGAAAAAAGGGAGACTGCTGTGTCCGCACGCGGCAGGTCAAACAGCAGTCTCCCATTTGAATTCATTACTTGTTGTTGACGGTGTTCTTCAGAATCTTGCCCGCCTTGAAAACGGGAGTGCTGCTGGCAGCCACTTCAGTGGGCTCGCCGGTGCGGGGGTTGCGGCCGGTGCGGGCGGGACGGTTCTTAACTTCGAAAGAACCGAAACCAACCAGCTGAACCTTTTCACCCTGGGTCAGGGTCTCCATGATGGTGTTCAGGGTTTCTTCAACGGCGTTGGCGGCATCGACCTTCTTCAGGCCGGTCTTGGTGGCAACAATCTTAATCAGATCATTCTTGTTCATTGGGGGATTCCTCCTTCGTTAAATAAAGCCTTTGTTTGGCGTCCTTTATCAGGCGGATCACGTAGCACTTTGACTGTCTTTCGTAAATTCGCACGCTCTCCAGTATACAGCAATTTCGTCTTTTGTCAAGTCTTTCATACGTTTTTTGTCGGTAATAATTGCCTTTTCCATCCGTCCAAGACGTTCGCGGAAGCGCCGTGCTGCCGCCAAAAGCTCCTCCTCGGCGTTCATGCCGTTCTGCTCCGCCTCGGCGCACAGACCCAGCAGCCTTTCGCCCAGCGTACCCTCCATGGGCAGGGAGCATACGCCCTCGCCGGAGCGGTGCAGGATTTTTTGCGCCAGCATCAGCGCGGGCAGGCATTGGGGAATCCCGGCGAGGCTTTCGGCAAGGGTCCGGTTGCCCCGCTGCTGCTCCTTCAACTGATCCCAGACGGCAATCTGGCTTACGGCGTCCGCGGGTCTTTCGGTTGAGCCGAACACGTGGGGATGGCGGCGAATCATTTTTTCCACGTTGCCGCTTGTTACGTCCAGCAGGGTGAAGGCACCCTGCTCTTCGCCCAGCACGCAATGGAACAGCACGTTGAACATCATGTCGCCCAGCTCTTTGCACAGGTCATCGTCATCCTGACGCTCGATTGCGTCACGGATTTCATATGCCTCCTCGGTGATGCAGGTCAGGATGCTTTCATGTGTCTGCTCACGGTCCCAGGGACAGCCGCCGGGTGCGCGCAGCAGTTTGACCATGTTCAGCAAATCGAGGGTATCGAACCGCTGCCGTTTATCAAAAGGACAGGGGGGAACCAGCACGGCGGAGGTATGGTCGTAGCCGCTTTGCCGGTCCAGCTCGCACAGCGGCAGGGGAACGGGGGCACTTTTTCCGTCCGGGAAGAAGAGCACT
>JAZUDA010000212.1:0-3819 GCA_045639455.1 Clostridia bacterium
CTCATAAATGGACCCGTAAATCCGGCGCCAGGCAGCCTCCCGTGCCTCCCTGCCCTCCGTATGGAAAACAGGCCGTGCCATAGCGCGGATTTTCTCCCGCATGGCGGCTGTCACCACAAAGGAATAGGCCACGTCCGTGCCGTGGACAAAGTGGGGCTCGTTCCGCACCAGGCCTACGATTTCAAAGAAGTGGCTCAGGTGATGCTCGCTGCCGGAGCCGGGGCGGGTGGAGCCCACCAAGCTCAGCGTTACGCCGATGAGCACCAGCGCGTTCATCAGCAGCTCGATGGCATCGTCCTCCCGCGCCACGATTTTTTCCGCGCTGTCGCGGATTTCGTCCGTCACCGCCATCACCAGGTCGTAGGTGGGCTTGCAGAAATACTCGCCGTTCATCAGCGCGGCCAGCCGCCAGTCGCACAGCGAGGAATACTTGCCCACGATATCGCCGTACCCGGCGCGGATCATATCCAGCGGCGCGTTTTTCAATATTTCCACATCGCCCACGATAAATACGGGCGGCTTGCGGGTATAGGTCACCTTCATGCCGGCAGTAATCATGGCGGCGCCGGAGGAGGCATAGCCGTCCATGGAGGGTGCCGTGCCCACAATGGCGCTGTCGATGCCCAAATCCCAGGCCACATACTTGCAGGTATCGTTGATAACGCCGGAACCGATGCCCAGCAGCAGGTCCACGCCTTCAGGCAAGGCGGCCTTCAGCTCCGCCACCGCGTCCTCGTCCGGCACCAGATGGCCTTCCCGTGTGAACGCGTGATACCCGGCGGCCTTCGTCAGCGCCAGCACCCTTTCGCCGCAGATGGGGAAGGTATTGTTATCCGCCACCACGAACACCTTTTTGTAGCCGGCCGTCAACCGGGGCAGCTCCGCCAAGGCGCCCCGCTTTACCGTCACATCCCGAATGGCGCAGAAATGGGTCTGCCCGCAGCCGCAGGCGATTTCCCTGCCGCAATACGCGGCGATATCCAGCTTCATCATCTTGTCCGAACCTCCTTTTTTCCCGCCCCAGTATACCGCACCGGGCGCGGAAATGCAACACGGGACGCGCCCCGCAGGGACTGTGCAAAAGGCAAACGGGATTGTTCGTGTTTTTTTGATTGTCAACCACATTTTGAGTCCAACCGCATGCGTCAACATTCGTAATATTCCGAACAATTTAAGTAATTATTCGGAAATAGATAGTGATTATTTGTAAAAATCATTGACATGGCAAGCATGATTATGCTAACATATGGTGTACCTTATCTTGGTTTCCGGTAATGAAAGAGGAGGGGTATTCATGAACACAACGGCTCTTAAAAAGCGCTTCCGTCTGGACGAGCGCAAGACCACGGTTACGACGGAGGTGCTGGCAGGTCTTACGACCTTTGCCACCATGTCCTACATTCTGGCTGTTCAGCCTTCCATCATGGCGGACGCAGGAATGAACGCGCTGGGCGTTTTCGCCGCCACCGCTATCGT
Source organism: Clostridia bacterium (assembly GCA_045639455.1). GTDB lineage: Bacteria > Bacillota > Clostridia > Christensenellales > Aristaeellaceae > JAZUDA01. Next base: position 1,477 of record JAZUDA010000212.1, read on the forward strand.
ATCCGCACTGGTTACCATCGCCATGGGTCTGATTTCCAACGCTCCTTTGGCACTGGCCCCCGGTATGGGCGACAACGCGCTGGTCGCGTATACACTGGTCGGCCTCGGGATCGCGACCTGGCAGACCTGCATGGGCATGATGGTTTTCACCGGCAGCATCTTCCTGCTGCTGAGCTGCTTCAAGATTCGTGAAAAGCTGGCGAACTACCTGCCCCGCAGTATCAAGCTGGGCATGAGCGCCACGCTGGGTATCTTCCTGTTCCAGATTGGTATGTCCAACACCGGGCTGCTGGTGGACAGCGGCTGGGGCGACTTCTCCAATCCCAGCATCGTCCTGACGCTGATCGGCCTGATTATCGCCATCGCGCTGAACTTCATCCGCATCGACATCAAGGGCAAGGAGTACAAGCTCCGCGGCTCCATGCTGATTGCGATTATCCTCACCACCATTATCGGTGCCTGCATGGGCCTGGTCAATGTGGACTTCAACATCGGCCTGAAGGAAACCTTCGCCTCTCTGGGCGATGTGGCCTTCAAGGCGGACGTCCTGGGTATCTTCAAGCCCGAATACATTCCCTACATCGTCATTTTTCTGGTCGGTGACTTCACCTCCACCCTGGGCACCGCCATGGGCGCAGGCAACAAGGCCGGCCTGATGGATAAGGACGGCAACATGCCCATGCTGGGCAAAATCTTCCTGGTGGACGCCGCCGGTACCGTCATCGGCGCTTCCATGGGTGTTACCGTTGTTACCTCCTACGCCGAATCCGCTGCCGGCGTTGAGGCGGGCGGCCGTACCGGCCTGACCTCCATCGTGACCGGTCTCCTGTTTGTTGTTTCTCTGATTTTCGCGCCGGTGTTCGTTGCCATTCCTTCCGCGGCTACCGGCCCCGTTCTGCTGATGATCGGCGTTTCCTGCATGCAGGAGCTCCGCACCCTTGACTTCGACGTTGTCAACTGGACTCCCGTTGCCCTGATGATTGGCTTCACCGCCTTCTCCGGCATGGCTATCGGTGTTACCGTAGGTCTGTTCGCCGACATTCTGATCCGCGTTTGCCATTACGCTTTCAAGAGCGATAAGAAGCGCGAGGATCTTCCCAGCTGGCCCACCGTTATCCTGGCGGCGCTCATGTCACTTCAGTTCATTCTGTAAGTTCACATCGGGCTGCCTGTCTCACCTGTTACTCCCGAAAGCGGCAGTTTCCCTGCCGCTTTTTTCTGATTTTGCGTATAGAGGAGAGGAAAGCCATGCGTCATCTTGTCAAGAAGGACCGATCCCGGCTGACCGCGGCGGCGATGAGCCGTATCCCGTGCGATCTGGCGATTGAAAATGTGCAATTGGTGAATGTCTTTACCGGAGAGATTTATCCGGCCTCGGTGGATATCCTGGACGGCGTGGTAGTCCGTATCCGCGAAAACTGCACCGCTTCATCCTTTGCGGCGAAGGAAACGATTGACGGAGAGGGGCGTTATCTGGTTCCCGGCTTCATCGATACCCATCTTCATGTGGAATCCAGCCTGATGGTTCCGGAGAATTTCGGCAAGGTAGTCGGGACATGGGGCACGACAACGGTCGTGGCCGACCCGCACGAAATCGCCAACGTTATCGGCGTCAAAGGGGTCGAATACATGCTGGAAAGCGGCAAAAAGAGCCCCGTCCGCCTTTTTCAGCTGGCACCCTCGTGCGTGCCTTCCCTGCCCGGCCTGGAATCGGCGGGTGCCGTTTTCGGCGCGGAAGAAATCGGCCGGCTGCTGGAGCATGAAGATGTCCCCGGCATCGGGGAGGTCATGGACTACTACGGCGTGGCCGATGATGACCCGCGGATGCACGATATCATCGCCGAGGGGGACAAACGGGGCTCCTTTATCCAAGGCCACGCGCCCACCTTTACCGGGGACCGTCTTTGCGCCTATCTTTGCGGCGGCCCGGTAAGCGATCATGAATGTGTCGGGCCGGAGGAGCTTTATGCCAAGCGCCGCATGGGCATGCATATCGATCTTCGCGTTCACAGTCGTGAGGAAGCAAAAAAGCTGCTTCACGCGGTGGAGCCAGGCATCTTCAAGGATACGGTTTCCCTCTGCACCGATGATGTGAACGCCTACCGTCTGCAGCGACTCGGCTCCCTGAACCGTTCCGTTGCAGACCTGATTCTGGAGGGGCTTGACCCGATGCTGGCCATCCGTTTCGCCACGCTGAACGCTGCTCGCGAGAATGATTTCGCCGATGTGGGCGCCATCGCGCCCGGTTACAGTGCCGACCTTCAGCTGGTGGACGATCTTTCTTTTGAAAAGCACCCGCACATGGTCTTTGTGGAAGGAAAACTCATTGCCCGGGATGGGGAA
>JAZUDA010000213.1:0-1595 GCA_045639455.1 Clostridia bacterium
AGCAGAACATCCAGCTGGTCAAAAGAACGTCAATGGCGTATGCCTTCAGATATTGCCAACCGGCATCGATAACAGGACGCTCGGTACTGAAAATGCCCGTCAACCAATCTCCGTGGAATACCCCAATGTAGGAAATCAAAATGCCGATGGTGAAGGAAATGGCAATGGAACAGGCAAGCCCCTTCCGGGCGCGGCGGGGCAGCCCTGCCCCCATATTCTGCGCCACAAAGGCGGACAGCGCCTGGGAAAAAGCGGAAGGAATCAGCATGATGAAGGCGCAGACTTTTTCCGCGACTCCCATACCGGCGGAGGCAATGACACCCAGCCGGTTCACGATGGCCAGAATGACAAGGAAAGAAACACTGACCATGAAGTCCTGCAGCGCGATGGGAAAGCCGAGTTTTACAGTGGATTTGACAAAACGAAGCGCGCCGCGAAAGCTTTCTTTGGAGAAGGGAAAAGGAAGCCCGCGCTTCCTGATCATCAGGAAGCAAATGATGACGCTGATGCCCTGGCTGCCGATGGTCGCCAGGGCCGCGCCGGCAGTACCCATTCCACAGGAGCCGACCAGGAAAAAGTCGCCGGCAATATTCAAAACGCAGGCAATAATGACGGCAAGAAGGGGCGTTTTGGAATCGCCCATTCCGCGGAAAATACTGCCCAGCAGGTTATATCCCACAATGAACAGTATGCCGAAGCCGCAAATCATGATGTAGAGGATGGTCTGCTCCCGGGCCTCGACAGGCGCCTGCATCAAATCCGCCAGCACAGGGGAAAGCAGGGGAATCAGTGCCGTCAGAATACCGCCGATTACGGCGAAGAGCGCAATAGCGCCTGCAATCGCGTGCCCTGCGTCCTCGGGACGCTTTTCACCGATGGCCTTGCCGATGAGCACCGTCGTTCCCATTGCGAGGCCGGTAATCAAACCGGTCACGGAATGGAGAATCTGCGTACCGGTGGAAACGGCGGAAATATCGGCGGCTGTGCCGTATTTTCCCACAACCAGCAGGTCTACCGCACCGTACATGGCCTGCAGCACAAGTGCGCCCAGCACAGGCAACGCGAAAAAGAGCAGCTTGGAAAAAATCTTGCCTTCTGTCAGGTTTTTCTGTTTCGCTGTCATACTTGCACGGTCTCCGTCTCTTTTTCAATTCTCAGGAAACCGTTTTCCATCTTCAGACGGACAGCGTCTCCGACGGCAATTCTGCCGCAAATGATTTCCTCGCTTAACGCGTCCTCCACATTGCGCTGAATGGCCCGGCGAAGGGGACGCGCTCCAAAGGAGGAGTCGTAGCCGATTTCGGACAGATAATCCACCACATCGTCATCGAAGGTCAGGCGCATTTTCTGACCTTCCAACCGCTTCTGAACGCCGGAAAGAAGCAGGGAGGTGATCCTGCGTATTTCATCCTTTGTCAGGGAGTGGAACACAATCAGCTCATCCACACGGTTGATGAATTCAGGACGGAAGATATTCTTCACGCTTTCCATGATCCGCTCCTTCATGGCATCATAGCACACGGTGGGGGCGGAGGATCCAAAACCGAGGGAACGCTCCGTCATCAGCTCATGGGCGCCTGCGTTGGAGGTCATGA
>JAZUDA010000214.1:0-2164 GCA_045639455.1 Clostridia bacterium
CCCCTGCTCCAGGGCGCAGGCGATGGGCAGCAGGCTGTCATTTTCCACCAGCACGTCCGTCACCGCGGGGCGGCCCATTGTCACAGTGCCGGTCTTATCCAGAACCAGAATCCCGGCGCGGCCTGCTTCCTCCAAAGCGGAGGCTGTCTTGAACAAAATCCCGTTTTTCGCGCCCACACCGCTGCCCACCATAATGGCGACCGGGGTAGCCAGCCCGAGGGCGCAGGGGCAGGAAATCACCAGCACCGCCACGCCATGGCTCAGCGCGTTTGCCACATCGCCCGCGGCTGCCAGCCATATGACCGTGACCGCGAAGGCAATCGCCAGCACCGCAGGCACAAACACCGCGGCGACCTTATCCGCCGTTTTCGCGATGGGCGCCTTTGTGGCCGCCGCATCGCTGACCAGCCGAACTACCTGGGAGAAGGAGGTGTCCTGCCCTACCCGGTTCGCCCGGCAGGTGAGGAAGCCGGTGATATTGACCGTGGCGGCGGATACATCGCTGCCCGTTTCCTTTTCAGCCGGGATGCTCTCCCCGGTGAGGGCACTTTCGTCCATAGCGCCGCTGCCGCCGATAACCGTACCGTCCGCGGGAACACGATCCCCGGGGCGCAGCACGAACAAGTCGCCGGGCCGCAGCTCCTCCGCCGGAACGCGGACCTCCTCCCCGTCCCTGAGGACGGTGGCGGTTTGAGGGGTGAGACGCAACAGACTTTTCAGCGCGTCCGTTGTTTTCCCCTTGGCGCGGGCCTCCAGAAGCTTTCCCACCGTGATTAGAGTAACAATCATTGCGGCGGATTCAAATGTGAAGGCGTGAAGGGCAATCTCCCGCCCCGCGCAGGCAAGCAGCAGCAGAACCAGACTGTACAGGTAGGAAATACCGCTGCCCAGCGCCACCAGCGTATCCATATTGGGCGCGCCGTGGCGGACCGCCCGGTAGCCGTTGATAAAGAAGCGCCGGTTCAGCAGCAGAATCACAGAGGAAAGCAGAAGTTGCAGTACACCGTTGAAGGCCGGTAGCGCGAATACGCCGCCCATCCCCACCATATGCCCCATGGAAAGGGTCATCAGCGGCAGAAGCAGGATGAGGGAGGAAATGAGGCGTGTTTTCAGCTGTTTTTCTTCATTTTCCGTCTTGCGTGCGGGGGCTGAAGCCGTCCCTGCGGGGGCAGCGCCGTAGCCGGCCTCCGATACGGCAGCGCAAATTGCGGCGCTTCCCGCCGTACCGGATACGGACATACTGTTTGTCAGCAGGCTCACGCTGCACCCGGTCACCCCGGGCACGGCAAGCACCGCCTTTTCCACCCTGGCTGCGCAGGCCGCGCAGCTCATACCGCTAACCGAATACCGCTCCATGATTACTCCTTAATTCATTTCGTCATCAGCAGGGGGATACTCTCCCGTATAGTATATTACCGCTTTTCATCGGTTTTGACAACCCGTTTCGGTCAGCGGGGGTGATTTTGGCATGAAACGGTGACATATTCTTGACAAGAAGGGTTGTTTTTGTTACAATCGCATTAAACCAAATCTTTTTATTCTCGCAGCCATAATGGAGGTTATTTTAAACATGGAAACCCAACAACAGTGTATGCTGTCCTACCTGGAGGAGGATAATGTTCAGCGCTCTTATTTTCGTGTCCGCTTCCTGATGACCCGCCTGGAGCCCATGCTGGAGGAGGATTACCGCCGTTATCCCGACCGGGGCTGCCTCCGGATCGTACCGGACAAGCAGGAGCACGCCACTTTCAAGGACCGTATGCGTTCCCTCGGTTCCCTGTGTGTGGTGGACCTGACACCCTATCCCCTTGAAACAAACAAAGTCCGCAACAATAAAAACTACAGTCCTGAAGCAGGCGAGGAAAACCAGTTTGTCATTTATTCCGACGCAGTACACGCCATTCCGGAAAACACCGTTTTCGAGGTGTTCCAGAGCGTGGAAGAGCTTTCCTCCCATACGCCTGTCACAAAGCAGGTGCTGTTCCGCAAGGATGAAGCCATCTGTGGCCCCATGGAAAAAGACGCCGACATGTCTGCCGCGCCCGTCTGCCCCGTGAACCCGGATTATCTGCACCGCTGTACCTTCCCGGACGGCAGTGAGCATCTGTTCTATATTTCCGGCGAGTTGACCGGGTGGCTCCCCTACGCCCCCCCTCCCCGGCTC
>JAZUDA010000215.1:0-4293 GCA_045639455.1 Clostridia bacterium
CCCACGATGAAAACAATGAATGCGGCATCGGCGATACCGTCCGCGTCATGGAAACCCGTCCCCTGAGCCACGACAAGCGCTGGCGCCTGATCGAGATCATCGAAAAGGCGAAGTAACTCGATACCCTGGGAAGTTATACACAAGCTAACTTCCTTTCTATGAAGGAGGATTCACCCTATGATTCAGCCGCAAACGCGACTCAAGGTTGCCGATAACTCCGGCGCCAAGGAAATCATGTGCATCCGGGTGCTCGGCGGCTCCTTCCGCCGGGATGGCTCCATCGGCGATGTTATCGTTGCCAGCGTGAAGACCGCTACCCCCGGTGGCCAGGTAAAGAAGGGCGATGTGGTGAAGGCCGTAATCGTGCGTATGCATAAGAGCAAGCGCCGTCCCGACGGTTCCTACATCCGCTTCGATGACAATGCTGCCGTCATCATCGACGACAAGAAGATGCCTCGTGGCACCCGTATCTTTGGGCCGGTGGCCCGCGAACTGCGTGAGAAGGACTTCATGAAGATCGTTTCTCTCGCTCCCGAAGTACTGTAAGGAGGGAATGACGGATGAATAAGAAGCTGAATGTCAAGTCCGGCGATCAGGTTATCGTCATTTCCGGCGAAGAAAAGGGCAAGCAGGGCAAGGTTCTGACCGCTTTCCCCAAGACCGGCCGTGTCATCATTGAAGGCATTGCCATGGTCAAGAAGCATCAGAAGTCCCGTGCTCAGGGTCAGCCCGGCGGCATCATTGAGAAGGAATCCAGCCTGGACGCCTCCAATGTGATGCTGGTATGCCCCAAGTGCGGCAAGCCCACCAAGGTTGCCCACAAGAAAGTGACCGTTGAGAAGGAAAACGGCACCAAGGCCGAAAAGACCGTCCGCATCTGCAAGAAGTGCGGCGCGGAGATTAACTGATAAGGGAGGACACGGTAAATGGCTACCCGCATTAAGGAAAAGTACCTTGCCGAAGTTGTTCCTGCCCTGCAGCAGAAATTCGGCTACAAGAATCCCATGCAGATCCCGAAGCTCCATGCGATTGTTATCAACATGGGCCTGGGCGACTGCAAGGACAACCCCAAGGCTCTGGAGACTGCTCTGACCGAACTGGGCCAGATTGCCGGCCAGAAGCCCCAGGCTACCAAGGCCAAGAAGTCCATCGCGAACTTCAAGGTTCGTGAGGGCCAGGTCGTCGGTGCCAAGGTTACCCTGCGCGGTGACCGTATGGAAGAGTTCATGGACAAGCTGGTCAGCATCTCCCTGCCCCGTCTGCGCGACTTCCGCGGCGTTTCCACCAAGGCCTTCGATGGCCGCGGTAACTACGCCCTGGGCCTGCGTGAACAGCTGATCTTCCCCGAAATCGAGTACGAGAAGGTTGAGAAGATTCGCGGCATGGAAATCATTTTCGTTACCAGCGCCAAGACTGACGAAGAGTGCAAAGAGCTGCTCACCCTGCTGGGCATGCCCTTTGAGAAGTAAGGGAGGTAGAATCAAGTGGCAAAGCTTAGCATGAAACTCAAACAGCAGAGAGAGCCCAAATTCTCCACCCGCGCTTACACCCGTTGCCGTCTGTGCGGCCGTCCGCACTCTGTACTGCGCAAGTATGGCCTGTGCCGTATTTGCTTCAGAGAACTGGCCTACAAGGGTCAAATCCCCGGCGTCCGCAAGGCAAGCTGGTAATACGGGGAAGTAAGACAAGGAGGTTCCTATCATGGTTATGAGTGATCCTATTGCCGATATGCTCACCCGCATCCGGAACGCCCAGGTTGCCAAGCACGAGACCGTTATGGTTCCTGCCAGCAACATCAAGAAGGCTATCGCCAAGATCCTCCTGCAGGAGGGCTACATCAACGGCGTTGACTTCATTAACGACGGCCCCCAGGGAAGCATTAAGGTTACACTGAAATACAACGGCAAGCAGCCCGTGATTGCCGGTCTGCAGCGTATTTCCAAGCCCGGTCTGCGGGTATACGCTCAGAGCGAGGAACTGCCCAAGGTACTGGGCGGTCTGGGCATTGCCATCATCAGCACCTCCAAGGGTCTGATGACTGATAAAGAAGCTCGCGCGGCCAAGATCGGCGGCGAAGTTCTCTGCTACATTTGGTAATTGACTGACACGTCATGGAGGTGCGATTATGTCTCGAATCGGAAGACTCCCGATTACGGTCCCCGCGGGCGTGACGGTCACGGTTGACGCAAGCAACACCGTAACGGTGAAGGGTCCCAAGGGCACCCTGAGCCAGTGGGTGAACCCCGTCATCACCGTAAAGCAGGAAGGCAATATCCTGACCCTCACCCGCCCCAACGATGAAAAGGAAAACAAGGCTATGCACGGTCTGTACCGTACGCTGGTCAACAACATGGTGATTGGTGTTACCGCCGGTTTCGAAAAGAAGCTGGAAATGGTAGGTACCGGTTATCATGCCGAAGCCGGCAAGAACGGCAAGGAGCTGAACATTGCGATCGGCTTCTCTCACCCCGTCATTTTCAATGCTCCTGATACCGTCACTTTTGAAACGCCCACTCCCACCACCATCGTGGTGAAGGGCATCGATAAGCAGCAGGTTGGTAACCTTGCAGCCGATATCCGTATCATCCGGAAGCCTGAACCCTACCTGGGCAAGGGTATCAAGTATGAGAACGAATACATCCGCCGCAAGGAAGGCAAGGCCGGCAAGAAGTAAGAAAGGGGTTAAGCGCATATGTATAGTCTTCGTGACCGCAATGAAATCCGCGTGATTCGTCATGCGCGTGTACGTAAGAAGATCAGCGGCACCCCCGAAATGCCGCGTCTGAGCGTCTATCGCAGCCTGAATCACATCTATGCCCAGATTATCGATGATACCAAGGGCATCACCCTGTGCGCCGCTTCCACCTTGGACGCTGCTCTGAAGGATCAGCTGGCGGAAGTGGATAAGAAGGGCGCTGCCCAGCTGGTTGGCAAGCTCATTGGCGAGCGTGCTGTCCAGGCCGGCATCAAGGACGTTGTCTTTGACCGCGGCGGCTATGTGTATACTGGCCGTGTGGCTGCCCTGGCAGCCGGTGCCCGCGAAGCCGGTTTGAATTTCTGATTGAAAGGGAGGACAAAATAGCATGCAACGCAATGAACCCATCAGCGAGTTCAAAGAGAAGCTGGTTTGCCTCAACCGTGTTTCCAAGACCGTCAAGGGCGGCCGGAATATGCGGTTTGCCGCGCTGGTAGTGGTTGGCGATGAGAAGGGTCGCGTCGGTGTCGGCATGGGCAAGGCCCATGAAGTTTCCGAGGCCATCCGTAAGGCCAGCGAAGCTGCCAAGAAGCATCTTGTAACCGTGCCTATGGCCGGTACCACCATTCCTCACAACACTGTCGGCCTGTTCGGCACCAGCAAGGTTGTCCTCATCCCCGCGGAAGAGGGCTCCGGTCTGATCGCCGGCGGTGCTGCCCGTGCCGTTCTGGAAATGGCCGGCATCAAGGATATTCGTACGAAGTCCTACGGCACCAACAATCAGATCAACATGGTCAAGGCTACTATGGCCGGCCTGACCTCTCTGCGTTCCGCGGAGCAGGTTGCCGCCCTGCGTGGCAAGACCGTTGAAGAAATTCTGGGCTGAGGAGGAGAGTAACAATGAAGCTTGCTATTACATTGAAGAAATCCACCATCGCCTGCCTGCAGAAGCAGATTGACACCGTCGCGGCTTTGGGCCTCCACAAGATCGGCCAGACCGTGGTGAAGGAAGATACCCCCGCCATCCGCGGCATGATCTTCCGCGTCAAGCACATGGTTTCTGTAGAAGAAGTAGAAGAATAAGAAAGGAGGAACTCCCAATGAAACTCTATGAGTTGAAGCCTGCTGAGGGTTCCACCACTTCCGAGAAGCGTCTTGGACGCGGCGTAGGTTCCGGCCTGGGCAAGACCTCCGGTAAGGGCCACAAGGGCGCCAAGGCTCGCTCCGGCGGCGGCAAGCGCCCCGGTTTCGAGGGCGGCCAGATGCCTCTGTACCGCCGCATCCCCAAGAGTGGTTTTAACAATATCTACAAGCTGGAATATGCTTGTGTGAACGTTGAAAGCCTGAACATCTTTGAAGACGGCACCGAGGTGACTGTTGATACCCTGCGCGAAGCCGGCCTCATCAAGAACCGCTTCGACGGCGTGAAGATTCTTGGCAACGGTGAGCTGACCAAGAAGCTGGACGTGAAGGTCAACAAGTACACTGCGTCTGCGAAGGAAAAGATTGAGGCTCTCGGCGGGAAAGCCGAGGTGATCTGAGATGCTGGCAAGTATCAAGAATGCCTGGGGTATTCCTGAGCTCCGCAAAAAGATCAT
>JAZUDA010000216.1:0-3403 GCA_045639455.1 Clostridia bacterium
CGGCTCAGGTCTCCCCTTGCCACATCGGGATAGATATCACCGATTTCAGAAATCATCTTCCGGAGGAACTGAGCACCATAGGCGCTGCCCAGCGCATAGGAGGGGAAGTAGCCGATGGAGCCGCCGGACCAGTGGCTATCCTGCAGGCAGCCCCGCTTGTCATCCGGTACATCAATTCCAAGGTATTCCTTGTAGAGCTCGTTCCAGGCATGCGGCAGGTCCTTCACTGCCAGAGTACCGTCCATCAGCTTCTTTTCAATTTCGTAGCGCACCATGATGTGCAGGGAATAAGTGACTTCATCTGCGTCCACACGAATCAGGGAAGGCTCTACCCGGTTGGCAACTCGGTACAGGTCACGGGCATTGTGGGACGCCAGCTCGGGACACAACTCCACCAGTTTGGGGTAGATGGTCTCGCAGAAGGCTAAAGAACGGCCCAGAATGTTCTCGTAGAAGCGGCTCTGGCTTTCATGAATACCCATGGAAACGCCTCCGTCAAGGACGGTATAGGCGTAATCGTCCGGGCTGCCCGTGTCGTACAGAGCATGGCCGCCTTCATGCACCACGGAGTAGAGGGAGGAAAGGAAGTTGTCCTCGAAATAATGGGTGGTGATGCGGGTATCGAAATGGGAACCCAGGGAGGTGGTAAAGGGATGCTCGGTCTCGGAAATTCCTACATGCTCCAGGTCCAGGCCAATCAGCGTCATCAGGTAATCGGACAGCTGGCGCTGCTTCTCGATGGGGAAGGACAGCATGGCCCAGCTGTTGTCAATCTGCTTTGCTTCGCCGACCTTGCGAATCAGGGGAACAAGGCGGGCACGGACTTTAGCAAAGAAAGCATCGCATTTTTCCTTGTTGAGGTCTTCTTCATACTCGCCAAGCCAGTAGTCATAAGGATCTTTGCCCGGGGCAAAATAGCCGGCGAAGCGGCGGTTGGTCTCCACAATCTTTTCCAATATGGGGGCAAATAGCGGGAAATCGTTGTTCTCTTTTGCACGGTGCCAAACATCGTCCGCCTCGCACAGCAGCTCTTCATACGCCACATACTCGTCCATGGGTACCTTGCGCATATCCCGAACGTGCTTCAGCAGCAGGTATACCTGCCGCTTTTCCTCCACAGTCAGCTCCTCCGGATGAGCGTCCAGCGTTTCCAGCATGGCGATATTCTCTTCATCCGTTGCCAGACGGTAGGACAACTCGCTGAGGATGCCCAGCGTCTTGCCACGGTTGGCAGCCGTACCCCTGGGGGCGGTGGTTACACCATCGTAGAACAGGATGGATGACGCGTGATTATACGCGGACATTTTCTCCTGCAAAGTTTTCAATGCCTGCTTTTCGGTTTCAAAAGCCATACGTTACGCCTCCGTTTTCTGCTCCAGCACATCACGGCGAATCTTCTTCAGCCGCTTCATCACATCGTTACCGCCGCGGCCAAAATAGTCATGCAGGCGGACAAACTCCTCATAAATCGCGTCATAGGCCTTCTTGTTTTCCATATTGGGCGTATAGGAGGCAATGGGGGCGGGACACATGGCGTTCATGGCATCGTTCAGGCAGTCATAGCCGCCGTTCTCGCTGCCTACACAGCCGGCCGCCAGAATGGCAGAGCCCTGCGCACCGCCTTCCTTGGCACCACATACATCCAGGCTTAAGCCGGTCACATCGCAGAACAGCTGCATCACGAAGGGGTTCTTCCGGCTGATGCCGCCGGTCGCCGCCATTCGGTTCACCGCCACGCCGTTGGCGCGGAAGTTTTCCACAATCACACGGGTGGTGAAGGCGGTCGCCTCAATGATGGCGCGATAAATCTCCTCGGGCTTGGTCTGCAGCGTCATGCCCATCAGGAAGCCTGACAGCTGCCCGTCCACCAGGATGGAACGGTTGCCGTTCCACCAGTCGATCGCTACAAGGCCGCTTTCACCTACCTTCAGCTGCTGCGCCTTTTCTGTCAGCAGCTGATGCAGGTTGATGCCGCGCTTATCCGCCTCTTCCTTGTAGGAAGCGGGGCAGCAGTTTTCCACAAACCAGGCGTAATGATCGCCCTGGAACTGATTGCATTCGAAGCCGACCAGGCCTGGAATCATGGAGGAGTCCAGACAGCCGGCGGCACCGGGCACAAAGCGGATTTCATGGTCCAGCAACATATGACAGGCGGAGGTGCCCATGACGGACAGCATCACGCCGGGGTCTTTCAGGCCGGAGGCCACAACGCCGCCATGGGCATCGGGAACGGCAACGCTGACAATCGTTTTTTCGGACAGGCCGAGCCGTGCTGCCCATTCGGGCGTAAGGGTGCCCATGGCCGTGCCCTGGGACTGAACAGGAGCGTTCATCTTGTCCTCAACCACGTTTTCAAACTCGGGGTTCAGTGCCTTGAAAAAGGCCTTGTCCGGGTAGCCGATGCCCTTGATGTAGTATGCTTTTACGGCCGCCAGGGAATAGGACCGAACCTGATGCCCGGTCAGCAGCCACGTAATCCAGTCGCCCGCCTCGATAAAGTATGCCGCGTCATGGTATACCTCGGGGGCTTCCTCTAGCGTGCTGAGAATCTTCGGAAACATCCATTCGCAGGACAGCTTGCCGCCGAAATAACGCAGGAACGGCATATCCATTTCTTTGGCCAGCTTCTCAATCCGGTCCGCCTGAGGCTGGGCGGCATGGTGCTTCCACAGCTTCACATAGGCATGAGGCTCGTCTTCATATTTGGGCTGGAAGCACAGCGGATAGCCCTTTTCATCTGTGGGCAATACGGTGCAGGCGGTAAAGTCCACACCCAGGCCCAGTACATCCGCGGGATTGATGCCTTTCATTACCTCGGGTACAACGTGATCCAGTACCTCCAGATAGTCACGGGGATGCTGCAGCGCCCAGTCAGCCTCCAAGCGGCGGCCGGACGGGAGACAATCGCCCATAATGGCATGGGGATAAACATATTCGGCGGTGGCGACAATGGCACCGTCCGCCACATTGACCAGCGCCGCACGGCCGGACAGTGTGCCGTAGTCGATACCGAGGGTATACTTGCTCATGCTTTTTTCCTCCGGATAAAAGATACGCCGGGCGAACCCGGCGAAAGAATCATCAGATGGTCATGGTGCGAGCGTACTCATGCAGCTTACCGGTATTCTCCAGCAGCCACAGCAGGGTATAACGATCCTTCAAGTCCTTGGCGAACTCCATGGCATCACGAATCAACGCCTCACCGTAGGTAGGAATGAATTCGCCCGCCTTGTCGTAGCCGGCGGAAACAAGTAGGGCTTCGATTTCCTTCTCGTCCGGGGCTTCTTCCAGGGCAGCTTTGATCTCAGGCCACTTGGCCTTGATAACACTCAGGCGGTCGTCCGTATAGAACTTCATCCGGTCCATCAGCGCCATGACTTCGTTGCTGATTTTACCGTACACG
>JAZUDA010000217.1:0-4352 GCA_045639455.1 Clostridia bacterium
CATCTGTCCCCAGTTCCATCTGGCGCTTCAGTCTGGCTCGGACACCGTTTTGGCACGGATGGCCCGGAAATACAACATGAAGATGTACTTCGCAGCGCTGGATCGCATGCGCGAGACATTCCCCGATGCGGCGTTCACAACAGACGTCCTGACTGGCTTCCCCGGTGAGACCGAGGAGGAACTCCAGGAAACTGTGGCGGCCTGCCGCAAGGCCGCGTTCGCGAAGATGCACGTGTTTCCCTACTCCCCCCGCGAGGGTACCAAGGCGGCTGTGATGGGCGGACAGCTATCCCGTGCGGAAAAAGAGCGCCGTGCCCGACTGCTGATTGCCCTGTCAGACGAGTTGGGGAAGGAATACCGCAGCCGCTTTATCGGCCGCGATGTAAAAGTACTGTTTGAAGAAATCGAGGACAACGTCCCTGTCGGCTACACGCCGGAATACATCCGTGTCAAGGCCGAGGGCGGCGTTCCCGGTACAATCGGAAGCGTTCATATCACGTCCCTGTGGGAGGATGGCCTCTGTGGGACGCTGATGAAATAATAGGAGGACAAGAAAATGGAAAACTGTCTGTTCTGCAAAATCATCGCCGGCGAAATTCCCTCCGCCAAGGTGTACGAGGATGAAACCGTGTTTGCCTTCCGGGATATTGCCCCCATGGCGCCCGTCCATGTGCTGGTTGTACCTAAGACCCATGTGGCGAACCTGACGGAGGCCGCGCAGACCCTGCCCGCCGACACGCTTGCCCACATCATGAAATCCTGCGCTGCCGTGGCGGAGCAGGAGGGCATCGCCAAGTCCGGCTACCGCGTCATCACCAACTGCGGACAGGATGCCTGTCAGTCCGTGCAACACCTGCACTTCCACGTGCTGGGCGGTACTGCGCTGACAGAGAAAATGGGATGAAAGGTTATTCACAAAAAAGCACGCGGCGGGAAAATTCCCGCCGCGTGTTCTGATAATCCGGCAAAAATGTATTTTATCTTCGTCGTGGCATCATTCTGCTTTTTGCGGAAGGTATTTATTCATTGATTAACAACCGGGTTCGTTACACTCCGTCACGAACCATAGCCTGAAGGTTCTCCGGAAGCGGGCCGTCCGTCAGGACACGATCAATCTCCTGCAGAGAACAGATCAGGTAAGGCCTTTCCTGCCCGATTTTTTCCGGAATGCACAGCAGCACCCGTGTCTTTGCATGCGGCAGCAATGCTCTCAGGAAAGTAACCCCATCCAATGTGGCACCGGACAAAACGCCACTGTCGCTCAGCGCCATACAGGAGAAAAAGGCAATATCAAACATAAAGTGAGAAATAAACTCTGTGGCAAAAGGGCCGCGAATGGCATGTTCTGCTTCATTAACGTACCCGCCCACACAAAAAGTCCGGATATGCTGTTTCACCAGTACTTCACATAAATCGCAGGAGTTGGTCACCACAGTTATTTTCATTTCCTCATGAAGGTATTCCGCAACACATTTTGCCGTGCTGGAGCTGTCAAGGAAAATCACCATGCCGTCCCGAATCATTTCTGCAGCCTGGGCGGCAATAATCTGCTTGCTTTTTCTGGCGTTTTTTTCGCGGATGATAACCGGGACATAATCCGAGCCAGAAATGCTCATGACCCCGCCGTATGTGCGCTTCACAAGTTTCTTCTTTTCCATTTCCGCGATTGACCTGCGCGCGGTGGGTTCACTGACATTCAGGACCTTCGCGAGTTTATGAACCGACAGATACCTGTTTTCATTGAGCAGGTTCAGGATTATTTCTTCCCGCTGCATTTTCGTTCCTCCACGAATGGCTGACCTTGATCATACTGCCTGAAAAAAATGATCGTTGATCAACATTCCCGCTGTATATTGACTTCATGAATGAACAGAGTATAATGCTGATGTACGGGTTCGTCAAGTCAGGATCACAGCAGATGAAAAAAACATGTAAACCGGCTTGTCCAAATATGCGGATTTAGGCATGGAACAATGTAGGAATGCCGACGGTTCCATCGACATTGCCGCCTGAAACAGGAACCCTCGGACATGGATATCGCGCTGTTCCGCCGCATTTGATTGAGGAACATGGCGTATTTTGAATAGCGAAAACGCCCCTGCAGTTTTTGATGCAGGCGGTACATAACAAATGCAATTCAGGAGGAGCGAAAAAATGTATCTCGAACCGGCACGTGAAATACCAGTCAGTGGAAAATATGATATCATCGTTGCGGGCAGCGGTCCCGCGGGCTTTGCCGCCGCTATCAACGCCGCACGTTTGGGCGCGAAGGTTCTTGTGCTTGAAATGACCGGCATGATTGGCGGGGTTTCCACCTCCGGCCTGATGAGCCACTTCACCGGTGACGCAGACAGCAAATTTTACCTTGAAATTCTGCAGAGGATGTCCGAAAGGAACGAGGAGTGCCAGGATGTTTCCGTCTACATTGATACAGAACAGTTGCGCGAGCTTTATCTGGATATGCTCAATGAAGAAGGCATCGCGTACCGTCTGTACTCCACAGTTGTGGATGTGATGAAGGACGGCAACCGGGTGACCGGTGTAATCGTACAAAGCAAGACCGTCCGTGAAGCCTTTGAAGCCCGCATCGTCATCGATGCCACAGGCGACGGCGATGTATCCGCCATGGCCGGAGTACCCTTCACAAAGGGGCGCGAAAGTGACGGTGCCATGCAGCCCATGACATGTATGTTCAAAATGGGCGGCGTTGACTTCGACCGTGCGGTTTTTCCGCCCACCTTTGAGACCCTTGTTCCTACTGAAAAGGGTGAACTGCAGTCCCTGGCGGCTCAGCACCTTCCAAAGCCTGCCGGTCATGTTCTCCTGTTCGGTTCTCCCAGGAAGGGCATCGTGACTGCTAACATGACGAACTGCACCAACGTGGACGGCACAAAAGCTGAAGACCTGACCCGTGCGGAGACCGTATGTCAAAGCCAAATTCCCCATATCATCCGTTTCCTGCGGGAGTATGTACCGGGCTATGAGCATTGCTACCTGATTTCCTCCGCGTCCATGATTGGCGTCCGCGAGACCCGTCATATGGAAGGTGTATATCAGTTGACAAAGGAAGACATCCTGGCCAAACGGGTTTTCCCAAACTGGATTGTCAAAGGTGCCTGCTTCAACTTCGATGTACACAATATATCCGGTTCCGGGCTGGATGAAACCGGGGTACAAAAGAAATTTCCCGAGAATGTCCGTTACACCATTCCCTACGGATGCTTTGTTCCCAAGGCGATAGATGGCCTGCTCTTTACCGGCCGCTGCATTTCCGGTACTCACATTGCCCACTCCAATTACCGTGTTATGCCTATCTGTGTTGCCATGGGCGAGGGCACCGGTATCGCCGCCGCGCTGGCGATCAGGCACAGCATTGATGTGCGGGATGTGGATGCGAAGGAAGTACAGGCCTTCCTGTAATCAAAAAAACGGAGCTGTTTCAGAATGAAATCTGGAACAGCTCCGTTTTTTCCCTTTGATTTGTATCGGAGAATCCGGTCATACTACTTTTCTCCGAACAGGTTCGGAGAAAGCCGTAGGATCTATACTCAAAACACCCGATTGCCCGGGTTGCCCGCGATGCCCAGTTTCTCCGCCACCTGTGCCACTTGAAGCGCGACGGTTTCCGCTACGCGGGGGTCAAACACACCGGGAATGATATACTCCTCGTTCAGTTCCTCCGGGGCAACAAGGGAGGCAATCGCCCGCGCCGCGGCCAGCTTCATTTCCTCCACGATTTGTGAGGCTTCCACCATCAGCGCGCCCCGGAACAGTCCGGGGAAGACCAGCACGTTATTAATCTGGTTGGGATAATCGCTGCGGCCGGTAGCCACAATGCGGGCGCCGCCTGCCTTAGCCTGCTCCGGCATGATTTCCGGGGTCGGGTTTGCCATGGCAAAAACGATGGCGTCCTGTGCCATGGTGGAGACCATATCCGAGGTTACAATATTGGGGGCGGAAACGCCGATAAACACGTCCTTGCCCTTGATGATTTCCGTCAGCGGCCCGTGCTGCTTATCCTTGTTGGTAATTTCCGCCATCTGTGCCTGCGCGGGGTTCATCCATTCCTCACCAGGACACAGCGCGCCTGCCTTATCTACCAGCACGATGTCCTTGGGGCCCAGCTGCAGCAGCAGCTTGCAGATGGAAATCCCCGCGGAGCCCGCGCCGTTAATGACGATGCGCACATCCTTCCAGTCCTTCCCGACTACCTTCAGCGCGTTCATCAATCCGGCTGCCAGCACAATCGCCGTGCCGTGCTGATCATCGTGGAACACGGGAATATGCATTTCCTGCTTCAGACGGGTCTCGATTTCGAAGCACCGCGGCGCGGAAATATCCTCCAGATTGAT
>JAZUDA010000218.1:0-2142 GCA_045639455.1 Clostridia bacterium
TGACTTCCTTGATGGCGGACTCATAGCGGTTTAGGATCCACTGATCAGCGGCGTTCAGCGTCTTGCCTTCCAGCTCTTCACGCTTGTCCATGTTCATCAGAACAAAACGGGAAGCGTTCCAGACCTTGTTGGCGAAATTCCGGGCGGATTCAACCTTGGCGTCAGAATAGCGGGTATCGTTTCCGGGGCTGATACCAAGCGCCAGAGAGAAGCGCAGCGCATCCGCACCGTACTGGTCGATTACCTTCAGCGGGTCAACGCCGTTGCCGAGGGACTTGGACATCTTCCGGCCCTGCTCGTCACGAACGAGGCCGTGAATCAGTACGGTATGGAAGGGCGTTTCACCCATCTGCTCTATACCGGAGAAGATCATACGGGCAACCCAGAAAAAGATAATATCGTAACCGGTAACCAGGATATCCGTCGGATAGAAGTACTTCAAATCCTCGGTATTGTCGGGCCAGCCAAGGGTGGAGAAAGGCCACAGGGCGGAGGAGAACCAGGTATCCAGTACATCGGGATCCTGGGTCAGATGTTTCTTGCCGCACTTGGGGCAAACGGTGGGGGCGGTGCGGGAAACAATCATCTCGCCGCAATCATCGCAGTACCAGGCGGGAATACGATGGCCCCACCACAGCTGACGGGAAATGCACCAATCGCGTACGTTCTCCATCCAGTTGTAATAAGTCTTATCAAAGCGTTCCGGCACAAACTTTGTCTTGCCGGAGCGGACAGCCTCCAGAGCAGGCTCCGCAAGGGGCTTCATCTTGACAAACCACTGTTTGGAAACCATGGGTTCGATGGAATTGTGGCAGCGGTAGCAGGTGCCTACTTCGTGCTTCAGGGGCTCAATCTTGCCCAAAGCGCCGCAGGCCTTCAGATCCTCAAGAATCGCCTTACGGGCTTCCTTGGTGGTCATGCCGGCGTACTTACCGCAATCCAGTACCTCAGGCTCGTTCACGGCGGCCTTTCCGCTGGCGAGCAGTTCATCTGCAGCCGCTTTATCGGCGGCGCCGGTCATGTGACCGTCATAGGAAAACACACGCACAAGGGGCAACTGATGACGCTGGCCCACTTCAAAGTCATTTGGGTCATGGGCAGGCGTGATTTTCACAACGCCGGTACCCTTCGTCATGTCGGCATGCTCATCGCAGACAATCGGGATTTCCTTATTGATCAAAGGCAGAATCACATGGCAGCCGTGCAGATGAGCGTATCGGGGGTCCTCTGCGTTAATCGCGACCGCGGTATCACCCAGCATGGTTTCGGGACGGGTAGTAGCCAGTTCCAAGAGCTCACCGGTTTCCTTTACCGGGTAAAGCAGATGCCAGAAATTGCTGTCCTGCTCCTCATACTCCACCTCAGCATCGGAAATTGCGCTGTTGCAGCAGGGGCACCAGTTCACCAGACGGCTGGCACGGTAAATCAGGCCCTTCTCATACAGGCGGTTGAACACCTCGTTCACAGCCTTGGAGCAGCCTTCATCCATGGTGAAGCGTTCACGGCTCCAGTCACAGGAGGCGCCCAGACGACGCTGCTGACGGGTAATACGTCCGCCGTACTCCTTCTTCCACTCCCAGGCGCGCTCCAGGAAGCCTTCACGGCCAAGGTCTTCTTTCTTCAGACCTTCCTGTGCCATCTGATTGATAATCTTGACCTCAGTGGCAATAGAAGCGTGGTCGGTACCGGGAAGCCAAAGGGTAGGATCGCCCTTCATACGATGATAACGGATGGGCGCGTCCTGCAGGAGGCAGTCCATGGCATGACCCATATGAAGCTGACCGGTAATGTTAGGCGGCGGCATTACAATCGTGAAAGGCTTCTTACCCTCCACGCGCTTCGCGATAAAAGCGCCGCTCTCTTCCCAGGCCTGATAGATCTGACCTTCCATAGCCTGGGGATTGTATACTTTTTCCATCTTGAATTCGGTATTCTCCGCCAATTGAAAAACCTCCTTTGTTATGGACACGTTAAACGGGAATCACGTCAACCAGAATCAGCGCGCCGAGTATGGCTGCGGCCAAGCCGGCGTAGCGAAGAATCTTCTCGGCCTTCTCCCGATGATCGGGAACGGCTTTTGAAGCCAGCACGGGGGCAAGAAACCCAACCAGCACTCCCGGCAGGAAAACAGCAAGCCCGATG
>JAZUDA010000219.1:0-1883 GCA_045639455.1 Clostridia bacterium
GTGGAAGAAGCTCCCGCCGCTGAACTGGCCGCCAATGAGTACATCGGCGTAGGCAAGAGCGAAATCGGCGGCGATGTGAAGGTAAAGGTCACCATGGATGGCGACAAGATTGCCAAGATTGAAGTTCTGAGCCACGGCGAGACTCCCGGTATCTCCGATCCCGCGTTCGCCCAGATTCCCGAAGCCATCATCAAGGCCAACTCCACCCAGATTGATACTGTGACCGGCGCCACCAAGACCTCCGAAGCCCTGATTGCCGCCGTTAACGATGCTCTGTCCCAGATCAAGTAATTGATTTGATTGCGTTTTTTGCCCTCCCATTTTCCGGGGAGGGCTTTTTTCTCGCTATCAAACTGTTTATTGACTTTTTCCTTCCTTCGGTTTACAATGTTCCCAGTTTTCTTCAGGAGGTTATCTTCATGGCTGAGTTTACCGTAAATGAAATGATAGATATGCAGCAGGCGCTCGCTGACCATTATCAGAATCCGCGTGAAACGCCGGCAGTTGATAAGGGTAAGAAAAAAACGCTTTGGATGCTGGGCGAAATAGGGGAAATTATTGATATCGAGAAGAAAAAAGGTGACAAAAACATCATGGAAAACCCGGAAGTCCGGGAACACTTTGTTGAAGAAATGGCCGACGTGTTGATGTACTATACCGAGATTCTTATGTGTTACGGCATCACATCAGACGAGCTGAAGAATGCCTATGTGAAGAAATTTCAGCGCAATATGACACGCTGGGACAAGAAGTAACCCCCAAAAGTTGACAACCCCCGCGAAGAATGTGCCTCCGCGGGGTTTAATTGTCAGAGAATCGCGCTGAGAATGAGGGCGCTGATTACCCCGACAAGCAGTCCTACAATCACCTGCGCGGGCGTATGGCCCACAAATTCCTTCAATTTCTCATCAGGAAGTTCCTTTGAGCCCAATACAGTCAGCACCTCAACGATATCGTTGATCACGGATGCCTGCTTTCCCGTCTCCAGACGGACACCAATTGCGTCCCTGCAAACGATCAGTGTGAGAACAACACAAATGGCGAACTCCGTTGACCCGAGACCGCAGATTATTCCGCAAGAAGTGCAGAGGGATGATACCGTAGCCGCGTGCGCGCTGGGCATTCCACCATCCCCAAAGAAGCGTGAAAATGAAAAATGACGCGAAAGACAGCAATACAGTGTTCCCTTGATAATCTGGGTGAAAAGCATGGTAATAAGGACAATCATCAAGCACTTGTTATCAAATAAGCCGTTCAATAAATCTGCACTTCCTCTCGCTCTGCCGGTGGAAAGTTTTTTTGCTTTCCACTGAAAAAGTATACCATATCGGAACCAAAAAAGGAAATGCTTTTCCATTTCCCAATACATGATTTCTTTTGAATTATTTCATTGTAAAACTCCCATCGTATGCAGGTGTGTTCTTGATTTTTTGTCAAGAATCATATATACTGTTATGGTACCCTGAAGGAGGTATGGAATCATGAAGCTGATTATTGCGATTACCCAGGACGAAAGTGCTTCCCGCCTTGTGGGCGAGCTGGTAAAAAACGGCCTGAGCGCTACGAAGCTGGCTACTACAGGCGGTTTTCTGAAGTCCGGCAACACTACGCTTCTGATTGGTGTAGAAGAAGAACGTTTTCAGGAAGCGATGACCATTTTGGAAAACGTCTGTAAGAGCCGTAAAAAGGTGGCTCCCGTCATGCCAGGTCCTTCCATGAACGGAACCGGCACGGTCTACCCCATGGAGGTACTTGTCGGTGGCGCGACCGTATTTGTACTGGAAGTTGAGCAATTCCTGAAGCTCTGATGGAAAACGTTATGTACCCTTCTTTGGCTGATTTTTCCGTCCTTTCTCAGGTCAATGATGGGCTTGTACGCGAAT
>JAZUDA010000220.1:0-5775 GCA_045639455.1 Clostridia bacterium
AGGAGATTCAGTGGCAGAACTACGTGGATGTGTGGAATTCCGGCCCCTACGGTCTGTATATCCTGAATACCGTGCTGGTCAGCGTGGGCGTTCTGGCGCTGCAGGCGGTTGTTATGATTCCCGCCGCTTACTCCTTTGCTAAGTATAGCTTCAAGGGAAACGGATTCATGTTCGGTATCGTCATGGTCGCATTTATGGTGCCCACGCAGGTAACGTTCATCTCCATTTTCCACATGATGTCCCGCTGGGGTTGGCTGAAGACACTGTGGCCGCAGATTATTCCCCACGGTGCCAACGCCTTCGGTATCTTCCTGCTGAGACAGTGCTTCAAGCAGGTTCCCGATGAACTGCTGGAATCCGCCAGACTGGATAACGCAAACGAAATGCAGGTGCTGACCCACGTGATGCTGCCCATGGGTATGCCTACGCTGGTTTCCATCCTGATGCTTTCCTTCATCGGTACCTGGAACAACTACTTCTGGCCCTTCATCATGAGCACCACCCAGAAGGTTTACCCCCTGACCATCGGTATTGCCGCCCTGAAGGACGTTGAAGGTTCTCACGACTGGCAGATCATCATGGCCGGTAACACTATCCTGGTTGGCCCCATCATGCTGGTTTACGCCGTGTTCCACAAGCGTATCGTGAAGGCGTTCGCCTACAGCGGTATCAAGTAAAGACCTTGATCCGGCAGCCGCCTTTCGGGTGGCTGTCGGATTTTGTATGAACGGAAATGACAGATTGTCATTTATTTGTCAAAATGCTTCGGCGCTCTTGTGAATCATCGGCGAATGGAGTATACTGACACCGTCGGGCGACCGGCGAGTGATAGAAAGGAAATGAACAAGCTATGAGTGAAAAAATGATGAAGGCTGCCGTTCTGCATGCCTCTCAGGACCTGCGTTATGAAGACTATCCCGAACCCGAGATGAAGCCGGGCCATGTGAAGATTCACATCCGCGCCTGCGGCATCTGCGGCAGCGATATTCCCCGCGTACTGGGCAATGGCGCCCATTTCTTCCCCATCGTACTGGGCCATGAATTCTCCGGCGAAGTGGCGGAAATCGCGGATGATGTGACCGGCTTTGAAGTAGGCGACCGCGTGGTCTGCGCGTCTCTGATTCCCTGCTACAAGTGCCCCGACTGCCAGAAGGGCAACTATTCCCTGTGCAAGCACTATACCTTCATTGGCTCCCGTATTCAGGGCGGCTTTGCCGATTATGTGGTGGTTCCCGCCAACAACGTGGTGAAGTTCTCCCCTGAGTACTCCTTCGAAGAGGCCGCTCTGATTGAGCCCGCCAGCGTTGCCCTGCACGGCCTGCTGTGCAATGACTACCGCGGCGGCGGCACTGTTGCCGTTGTGGGCGCCGGCACCATCGGCCTGTTCACTGCCCAGTGGGCGGAAATTATGGGCGCTTCCAAGGTCGTATTCTTCGACGTGGATGACGACCGTCTGGCCCTGGCCAAGGAAATCACCGGCTTTGACGGCGTGAACACCCGTACCACCACCATCGAGGATGCCGTGAAGCAGTTCACCGACGGCGTGGGCTTCGACTATTCCTTCTGCGTATCCGGCGCTCCCGCCAGCTACCTGACCACTATGGAAGTGACCGCCAACAAGGCACATGTATGCTTCATCGGCACCCCCACCGGCGATGTTTCCTTCACTGTGAAGCAGTGGGAGCTGATCAACCGCCGCGAGCTGGTCATCACCGGCTCCTGGATGAGCTACACCTCTCCCTTCCCCGGCAAGGCCTGGACTATGTGTGCCGAGTACCTGTCCAATGGCAAGCTGAAGTGCGACGGCCGTATG
This sequence comes from Clostridia bacterium, assembly GCA_045639455.1. Classification (GTDB taxonomy): domain Bacteria; phylum Bacillota; class Clostridia; order Christensenellales; family Aristaeellaceae; genus JAZUDA01. The sequence goes on from JAZUDA010000220.1 coordinate 1,814, forward strand.
ATTCACAAGGTGTTCCCGCTGTCCCAGGCGATGGAAGCCTTCGATTGCTACCGCAATCCCGGCAGCGTCAAGGGCCGTATTATGCTGGTAAACAAGGACTGACGGAGGCGTGCTATGATCGGTGCATTTACCCTGAATGTTTCCGTTGACCGCCGTTATGTGGTGGAAAACAGTGCCATGAATAAGGTGAACCGTGTAAAGGAATGCACGGCTTCCGCCGGCGGTAAGGGCCTGAACGTGGCCCGTGTCATTCATACCCTGGGCGAGCAGGTCATTGCCGGCGGTATCGCCGGCGGCAACCTGGGCCGCTTTGTGTGTGATACGCTGGATAAAGAGGGCATTGCCCACCAGTTCACCATGGCAGCCGGCGAGACCCGCTGCTGCATCAATATCTGCGATGCGGTGACCGGCACCCAGACCGAGTATCTGGAGCCCGGCATGACCGTGTCCCCCGCGGAGTACGAAGCATTCCTGAAGGATTTTGATGATTTGTGCGCGCGCTGTGACGTGCTGACCATCTCCGGCAGTCTGCCCAAGGGTCTTGGCTCCGACACCTATCAGAAGCTGATTGCCCGCGCGAAGGCCGCCGGTAAGCCTGTGCTGCTGGATGTGAGCGGCGAAGCCCTGGTGAAGGGTCTGGAGGCCGCCCCGTACTACATCAAGCCCAACGAAGACGAAATCGTGACCTTGACAGATGCGGATATCACCGATGACACGGCCCTGGCCGCCGCGGCAGGCAAGCTGCATCAGCAGGGCATCGAGCGCGTGGTTGTGTCTATGGGCAGCCACGGTGCCATGATGGTTTGCGACGAAGGCGTCTTCCGCGGTCAGCCTCCGAAGCTGGAGGCGGTGAATACCGTTGGTTGCGGCGACTCTATGACTGCCGCCTTTGCCGTTGCCGCCCAGCGCAAGCTGAACGCAGAGGAATCCATGCGCTTCGCTATCGCAGTATCTGCCGCCAGCGCCATGAACCCCGGTACCGGCGGGCTGGACATGGCTGATTTCGATGCCATTCTGCCCCAGGTCAAAGTTTGGAAACTGTAAGATGATCTGAGCCGCTCCCGCGTGGAGCGGCTTTTATTGAACCCAAATCAACAATGCCCTCTTGACAGAAGGACAGCAGTATGTCTATAATGTACATATACCCGTATAGGTATATAGGAGGTGCGCATGAAGCGGATTACGGGACGAATCGACGAATTCCTGGAGTGGGGCGGCCGGACGAAGAGCATCACGGTGCTGGCGGTCTCCGCGGCGGCGCTGGTGTCCGTTATTACGGGGTTACTGCCCGCTCACGTCTGCTGGGTGACGATTGTACTGTGCGGAACGCCGATCCTGTTGGAGGCGCTCATCGGGCTTGTGACCTCTTTTGACATCAAGGCGGACGTGCTGGTCGCCGTGGCCCTGGTGGCATCCATCTGCATAGGTGAACTGGAAGCTGCTGCCGAGGTGGCGCTGATTATGCAGCTGGGTGAGCTGCTGGAGGATATCACCGTGGATAAAGCCCGGGCAGGCATTGAACAACTGATTGCCATGACGCCGAAAACGGCCCGTCTGGTGACGGATGGTACAGAGCAAATTATTCCCGCGGAGGACGTGCAGGCAGGAAATCTGCTTCGCGTGCTGCCCGGTGAAACGGTGCCGGTTGATGGCGTGATTGAAAGCGGCAGGACGAGCATCAATGAGGCCGCGATGACGGGGGAATCGCTTCCTGCAGAAAAGAGTGAAGGGGACGAGGTCTCCGGCGGAACGGTGAACCAATTCGGCGCCTTTACGATGCGAGCGACCCGTGTAGGGGAAGACTCTGCCCTGCAGCGGATGATTTCGCTGATGGAGTCCGCGGACGCGGGCAAGGCGAAAACGGTACGGCTTGCGGATCGCTGGGCCACGTGGATCGTGTCGGCGGCACTGTGTGCGGCGCTGTTGGCCTGGCTTTTGACCGGGGACGTGGTGCGCGGCGTAACGGTACTGGTGGTGTTCTGCCCCTGCTCGCTTGTGCTGGCAACCCCGACCGCGATGACGGCGGCCATGGGCAACGCGGCAATACATGGCTTTCTTGTACGGGAGGGTGATGCGCTGGAGCGGCTTTCCCGGGTGAATACGGTAACCTTTGACAAGACCGGGACGCTGACGGAAGGAAGCCTGTCTGTGGCAGCGGTGCTGCCGAAAAACGGTATGGACGAAAAGACGCTCTATACCCTGACGGCAGGGGCGGAAAGATTGTCCGAGCATCCCTTGGGCAAAGCAATCCGCGGTGGATACCGGACGGATACGGGCGAAAAAGAACCTGAAGCCGGGAACTTTTCCATGATTCCGGGCAGGGGCGTTCGTGCGGTTGTAAACGGACGGAACATTATGGCCGGGAACGCAACCATGCTGGAGGAGGGGGGCGTGGCCTGTACGGAAAGCAATCAGCAGCGGATTTGGCAGGACAGGGGCGCGAGCATGGTCCACGTGGCGGTGGACGGTGTGTATGCCGGTTGTATCGCGCTGACGGACACAGTACGGAAGGACAGCGAAAAGACGGTAGCCCAGCTGAACGGGCAGGGAATCGAGACCGTGCTGTTGACCGGCGACAATGAAAAGGCGGCCGGTTCCGTGGCGGAAGGGCTGGGAATTTCTCACGTTCTGGCACACTGTCTGCCGGAGGACAAGCTGAATCATGTGAAGGCCATGACGGAAAAGGGCAGACGGGTATGCATGATTGGCGACGGAATCAATGACGCGCCCGCACTGAAGGCAGCGGACGTGGGTATTGCCATGGGCGGAATCGGCAGCGACGCGGCGGTTGAGGCGGCGGATATCGTGCTGGTGAACGATGGCATCCGTGGGCTGCCGAAATTGTTTGAACTGGCTCGAAAAATGATGAAAACAGTAAAGGTCAATATCATTTTTGCCATGGCGCTGAACTTTGTTGCCGTGGCCCTGGCGATGACGGGCTGTCTGACGCCTCTGGCGGGTGCCCTGGTGCATAACGCGGGCAGCGTGCTGGTTATTGGCCGCTCCGCCATGCTGCTGGGACAAAAATGAACGACGAGGTGAGAAAAAGATAAAATAGGTATTGACATCATACCTAAAGAATGATATAATTCCATTTCGTCAGCAGGGATGCTGTTGGTACGCACATGGCTTGCGCCTGTAGCTCAGTTGGATAGAGCAACGGCCTTCTAAGCCGTGGGTCAGGGGTTCGAATCCCTTCAGGCGCGCCAAACGTTTATGGTGGGTATAGTTCAGTGGCTAGAGCGCCAGATTGTGGCTCTGGATGTCAAGGGTTCAAATCCCTTTACTCACCCCATTTTATTCATCCCTGTTCGGCTGGCAGGCATAATGGGGTATAGCCAAGCGGTAAGGCAAAGGACTTTGACTCCTTGATACGCTGGTTCGATCCCAGCTACCCCAGCCATATGACCCATTAGCTCAGTTGGCAGAGCACTTGACTTTTAATCAAGGTGTCTGGAGTTCGAATCTCCAATGGGTCACCATTTCTGCCAGCCGAGCGACCCTTCGGGGTGCTGTTTGACAGCCACCATGCGGGCGTGGCGGAATGGCAGACGCGCCAGACTTAGGATCTGGTGCCATCAGGCGTATGAGTTCAAGTCTCTTCGCCCGCACCATTTTTCCCTCAATGGAGTATGCGGTAGTAGCTCAGTGGTAGAGTGCCACCTTGCCAAGGTGGATGTCGCGAGTCCGAATCTCGTCTACCGCTCCATTTGCGGGTGTAGCTCAATGGCAGAGCTCCAGCCTTCCAAGCTGGTTACGTGGGTTCGATTCCCATCACCCGCTCCAGCTTGAATCACACGGGAGCTCTTGCAAGCCAGGAGCAGGCCCGTTCTCATCCCGGTTGGGCGAAAGCCTGCGGAGCAAGCCGGGATATGCGGTAGTAGCTCAGTGGTAGAGTGCCACCTTGCCAAGGTGGATGTCGCGAGTCCGAATCTCGTCTACCGCTCCATGAAAAAAGACTG
>JAZUDA010000221.1:0-8996 GCA_045639455.1 Clostridia bacterium
AGTGTAATAAATGACAATACTGTCGTCCTTTTCCGTGTTGCGGATTTTGACCGTCTGATCCCGGGTGTAGGTTTCCGGCGCCAGATTGGTACGCGGTGCGGAGGGAGAAGGCAGTGAAATCACATAGGAAACAGAGTATACATCCGAATACAGGTCGCCGTTTTTGCATACCGCGCGGATGGCGTAAGATCCCTCGTCCAGTAGAATCTCACCCTCATACAGCACGCCGAATTCTTCCGGGTCGGTACCATCGAGCGTGTAGTAGATGTCAAAGTTTTGAGAGGATGTCAGGTGTACTACCTGTGCCTTGTCATAGGTGGAACCGGTCAGGTCCGCCAAAGGCAGTGCCGGAATAAACTGTTCCCGCTCCTGCCGGTAGGTCATAAGTCCCGTGTTCTGGTAGGCCGTCAGCATCATATCGGCGGCCTCCGGATTTCTGCCCTGGGCGCGGAACATGCGGATCAGGTTGGTATAGGGCTCTGACCGGGAGGGGCACAGTTCTTGATACAGCAGCGTATAGACTGCCTCGGCTTCTTCGTCCTGCCCGTTTGCCTCATAGGCGCCCGCCATGGTCAGAAGGTGATCCACGTTCACCGTTTTGTTTTTCTCATCCATAGCCCTTGCCGTCTCAAAGCAACCGACAGCGTCCGTCAGATAGCCGTAATCCAGGTACTTCTCGCCGGCACTCCAATAGGCGGGGGCGGAGTTCACCTCACGGCCGGAGCGAATCAGAATGACCTGTCCGTTCAATGTCTGCGCCAGGTACAGATAGGTGCCCGCCACGCCCATCATCAGCAGCACAGCCAGCACGATGGCCATAACAGCCCAATTGATGTGAAAGCGCTTCCGGGCCTTGTGGCGGGTGGAGCGATGTTCCAGACTGCGTGCCGTTTCCACCGGCCGGCTGTCTGCCCGGGGCTTTTCGCGTGCGGGTTCCGGCACTGCCAGGTCATCGTATACCCAGCGTGATGACCGGGAATCCTCCCGTAAAACCGTATCGTCCCGGCCCGCCCGCTCCCGCCGTTCTTTGGCGGAAAGGAACGTGCCGCACCGGTCGCACAGAAGACTGCCGTCCTTTACATACGCGCCGCATTTGGGGCAAATCATGGTTAATTCTCCTCTTTGTACTTGCTGTCCTCAATCGCTCGCATAGCCGCGTAGCCCTCATCGTCATCATACTCGCGCAGAGGGGGATCCCCGCCCAGCACCTCAATGGCGTTGCGGATTTCGATGAAATCCAGATAAGGCAAGTCGTCCTCCTTAGCTGCCTTCATCAGCGCGGGAAGCGCCCGTTCATCCATCAGGCGGGCCAGGTACCCAGCGAAAATCGCCCGCCGTTCCTTCACATTACGGAACAGCTTGATTGTTTCGTTGTAGACCCTCTCGTCCCCGGGATAGCGGCACAGAATATCCAGCATCGCCTCGCGTCCCGCCGCGTTCGCACCGTCAAAGGCTGCACGCAGCGCTTCCACGGCAGGCATCCCCATATTGTTCAGGGATTCCAGTGCGTTATCCGCCAGCTCGTCGTCCTGCTTCCGCTTCACCTGCCAGGATACGTACAGTTCCATCGGTTCGTCGGAGTCCAGTTCCCGCAGAAGGCCCACGGCGGTCATCTTGTCCAGCTTGGAACGGGTGGAATCCTTCAGAATCTTCATCAGGGGCGCTACCGCCTCATTGCCCAGCTCAGTAATCCGGTTCAGCAGCTGCTCCGGTGCGCCAATCTCCGCCTTGTTATACTCGCACATCCATTCACACAGGCCGGCTGCGTCCTCGTACTGGGCGAAGTATTCACCGGGGATACCGCCGTCCAGCCACTGGGCGGGGGTGGACAGAAAACGGCGGTAGATATTGGGCATATCGTCCTCCATCTCCTCCAGGTTATGATAATCCTGTTTGTGGCTTACTACCCATTCGTTGATATAATCGGAAAAATAGCGGTCAAAGTCAATCAGCGGATACTCCATTTTCGTGTCCTCCTTATTGGCGGGACTGCTTCAGCAGTTCCTTGAGTTCCTCAGTGGTAAAGCGATACTGATTATGGCAGAAATGGCACACCAGCTCGGCACCCTGATCATCTGCGATAATCTCCTCCAGGTCATCCTTGCCCAGGGAAATCAGCGCGCGCTCCATCCGGTCCCGGCTGCAGTCGCAGTGATAGCTCAGTGGTGTTTTGGACAGCACCTGCATATCCATGCCCCGGAACCATTCCTCCATCAGCTGCTCAATGGGCGTTTCCGCCAAATCACGGGAAATATTGGAGAACAGCATGGCGCGCATATCCAGCTGATCGATGATTTCCTCCTCGCAGCCGGGCATGGGCTGAATAATCACACCGCCCGCGGAGAGAATCGTATCCCCAGCCGTCAGCACGCCCAGCGCCACAAGGGAGGGTGTCTGCTCGCTCTGTACAAAGTAAGTGGCGAAGTCCTCGGCGATTTCGCCGCTGACCAGGTCAATCTGCCCCACATAGGGATCGCGCAGGCCCATATCCTTGATGACGGTCAGCCGGCCTTTTGTACCCACGGCACCGCTGACATCCAACTTGCCGTTTTCCTTCAGAGGCAGCTCCACCTTGGGGTTATCCATGGTCCCTTTCACCACGCCATGGCCGGAAACGCAGGTGATTTTCCCCGCAGGGCCGTTCCCCGCCAGCGTTACCGTGACGGAATCCTTCTCTCCCTTCAGCATGTCGCCCAGCATGGCAGTGCCCACCAGCGTGCGGCCCAGTGCCGCGGCACAGACGGGGGTAGTGTTATGGATATTGGCCGCCTCCTGCACCGTTTCCCGGGCGGAGCACATCAGCACACGTACCTGCCCCTGTTTCAGCGAAAGATGAAGAATCTGATCCTCGTTCATAGTCTGCTCGTCTCCTGTCTTATTCCCCGATAAAAGGGGTTTTCCATTGTGGGCGCGTCACTGTCCGGTTCCTGACGGCGCAATGCCGCCACATGCCAGCGCATTTCTTTTTCGCCCGGCTTTACAAATGTTCTGTCGCCGTAGAAGTTCACGTGGGCAAAGCCCGCCTCACGCAGCCAGGAATCCAGCTCCAGCATGGAATGCGCTCGCTGGGTCTGCACCTCATCAATCCGCTGATAGGAGCCGTCCTCCTGACGGATAAATATGCAGAGCTGCAGCTCCACCTGATGCTTTGCCTCGCTCCAGTTATTTTGCCAGAGGTAGGTGATGTTTTCCGTATCCTCGCCCAGCAGGTTGTTGCCCAATGTATTTTTCAATTTAAAAGGGCTGGACAGGTCAAAGAACAGCCCGCCGCCGGGACGGACGGCGTTGAAGGCAGCGGCGAAGAAGGCCTTCACGTCCTCCTCGCTTGTCAGATAATTCACCCCATCGCAGGTGGCCAGAATGGCATCCATAGGACGGTGCAGCCGCAATTGGCGCATATCCTGCCGGATAAACGGGATAGGCGCGCCTTGTTTACGGGCTTTCTGCGCGGCTTCCCACAGCATTTCCTGGCTCATATCCACGCCTGTCATCTGGTACCCCATCCGTGAAAGCGGAATGGTCAGGTTGCCCGTACCGCAGGCGCATTCGCAGACCCTGCCCCGGGGAAGACCGTAGCGGGTCAGCAGTTCCCGATAATATGCTGCCCAGCCGTCATAGTCCACGTCCTGCATCAGCCGATCGTAGACCTGCGCGAATTGTGTATACATATCGTTTCTCCTTTAAACGAGCCTGCGGCCCCTGTTATCCTTGAACCGGCCAATCAGGATCAGAAAAAAATCAACTCCGATTCCAAAGCCCAGCAACCCGAAGGTCAGCAGATACAGCACTGCCGTGCCGTATCTGCGCGCGTAAAACCGATGACCGCCGACCCATCCCAGCAAAACGCACAGCAGCAGCGCGACACCGCGGCTTTTATCGCTGTACGCGTCTTTACGGTCAATCACATGCACAACACGTTCGGTCTCGTGGTAGACATGCACCACTTCCTTCTGCGGTTGCTGCTCCGGAGGCTTATCCTGTTCAAGCTCCGTGCCGCAGTACTCGCAGAATCTGCCTTTTCCGTTGGCGCCGCAATTGGGACACTTCATCGTCAACGCCTCCCCTTACGCCTCAATCCTCGGGTCACGGGGACGTTCCTTCTTGCTTTGGGGGTCAATGTACTCCAGTTCCAGCCGGTCAAATGAAATTTCCTCCAGAAAATGTGCCTGCGTGAAGTGGGTCTGGTTGAATTCATCCCATTCACGTTGGTTTTTGTCCAGCCACATGGGCTTTTCCAGATCCAGCCGATGGCAGATTTCCCGCAGAGCCTCTTCCGCGTCGCTGTGGGCGCACTCCACGGTCAACTGCTTCACAATCCGGTGGTTTTTCATTATTCTGGCCCAGACTCCTGTCATGACAATCCTCCGTTTATCCGTTGACTACTTCCAGCGTGGTAAAACCGTCGTCCACGTCCAGCAGGGTGTAGACGCCCTGCTGAATATCCAGGTGATCCATAAAATCCGGCGACAGGCCCAGGAAACACACCATCAGCGCACGGATAGAACCGAGGTGCGCGGCAATCAGCACGTTTTCATTGGCCTTGATGATTTCCTCGGCGAAGGGGCGCACCCTTTCCACAACATCCGCGCCGCATTCGCCGCCCGGATATTTGAACGATGCCCATTTGTGCCGGTTTTTCGTCCGCAGCTCCGGATACTTGCCGAAAATTTCGGGCGCGGGCGTCATTTCCCATTCGCCGACGCTGCATTCAATCAGGCGTTCGTCCACAATGTGGGGAATATGCATCCCCTCGGCAACCGTCCTGCCTGTGTCGATTGCCCGCTGAAGAGGGCTGGTATAGACCCTCTGAACATGGATATTCTTCAGCTTTTCATGCACGGCACGGGCCTGCTCCCATCCATGCTCGGACAGGGGTGAGTTATACCGGCCGTAGAACACGTTTTCTGTATTAGCCATGGATTCCCCGTGGCGAACCAAATAAACCTTCATGCTCTGCTCCGTTTCTGTTTTTCAATCCAGATCATCAACACCTGAATATCCGCCGGGTTCACCCCGGGGATACGTCCCGCCTGTCCGATGGACCGGGGACAGGCATGCTGCAGCTTTTCCCGGGCCTCCAGGCGAAGAGTATCAATCTGCATATAATCTATATCCTCCGGAAGCAGCGTTTCCTCCATCTGACGGGCCTTGTTCAGGCGAAGTACTTCCTTCTTCAGGTAGCCTTCATACTTGACATTGATTTCCGCTTCTTCCCTCGCCTCGGCGGAAAACCCTGCCAGCGTTTCATCCGTCGCGTCCAGCGATGCCAGGTTCACACCCGGACGGCGAAGCATATCAGCCTGCGTCATGGCACCGCCGTTATCCGTCTCTCCCAGGCTCTCCAGCAGTTGCCTGCGCCGTTCGCCTGCGGGAACGGGGAACGTGCGCAGATGGCTTTCCAGACGTTCCGTATCCGCCACCTTTTTCTCCAGGCGGTGCATACGCTCATCCCTCACCAGGCCCAGCCTGTAGCCCCGTTCCGTCAGGCGGATATCCGCATTATCCTGCCGCAGATATAGCCGATGCTCGGAACGGCTGGTCATCATCCGGTAAGGCTCATCCGTGCCCTTGGTGGTCAGGTCATCCGCCAGCACGCCCAGATACGCCTGGTCGCGGGTGATGACAAAAGGCTGCTCGTCCTTCAGATACAGCGCAGCGTTGGCACCCGCGTACAAGCCCTGCGCGGCGGCTTCCTCATAGCCGGAGGTACCGTTAATCTGCCCGGCGAAGAACAGGCCGGGAATCCGCTTGCTCTGCAGAGAGGGCGTTAATTCCAGGGAATCGATGCAGTCATACTCAATGGCGTAGGCAAGGCGGGTCAGAATACAGTTTTCAAGCCCCGGGATGGTGTGGTACATCTGCCACTGCACGTCCTCCGGCATGGAGGAGCTCATGCCCTGCACATACCATTCCGGGTCAGTCGCGCCCTCCGGCTCCAGGAACAGCTGATGCCGGTCCTTGTCGGCGAAGCGCATGATTTTGCTTTCGATGCTTGGGCAATACCGGGGGCCGGTGCCTTTAATCGCGCCGTTATACATGGGGGCGCGATGAAGGTTTTCCCGGATAATCCGATGGGTCTCCTCGTTTGTCCACGTCAGGTAGCACAGCCGCGTGTTGCGCAGTTCTTTATCCGTCAGGAAGGAGAAGGGTGTCACCGGTTCATCCCCGTACTGGGGCTCCATTTTGGAAAAATCGATGGAGCTTTCCGCCACACGGGCGGGCGTACCGGTCTTGAAACGGCGAAGCGCGAAGCCCAGGTCCGTCAGCGAACCGCTGAGGTAGGACGCGGATTGCAGCCCTGAAGGGCCGCCGTCCCACTGTGCCTCGCCGATAATAATGCGGCTCTTCAGATATACGCCGGAGCAGATGACAACCGCCCGGCAGGGAATCACGGCCCCGGTCACCGTCACAACGCCGCTGACCTTGCCGTTTTCCGTCAGGATTTCCCTCACCTCGCCCTGACGGACTTCCAGATTGGGTTGGGCGAAAAGGGCCTGTTTCATCCGGAACTGATACGCTTTTTTATCCGCCTGCGCGCGCAGGGAATAGACTGCCGGGCCCTTGCCCCGGTTCAGCATACGGCTCTGCAGGAAGGTATCGTCGATTGCCCTTCCCATTTCGCCGCCCAGCGCGTCAACCTCCCGCACCAGATGGCCCTTCGCCGTGCCGCCGATCACGGGATTGCACGCCATCAGGGCAATGCCGTCCAGGTTCAGGGTCAGCAGAAGGGTGGAAATTCCCATCCGGGCAGCGGCCAGGGCCGCCTCGCAGCCGGCATGACCGGCGCCGATTACTACAAGCGTATCACTCACAAAAAAGTGCTTCCTTTCCGTGTTTAGGAAATCTATTCACAAAGGATTAGTATACCACGTTCTCCGCCCGCATGCAAATTTTTACCTGTCCTTCACGATTTTTGCCACGTAGAAGCCTTCGTATTCCTCCGTGGGCTTCACGCACAGTGTTCCGGGCAGTGTGACGGGCAGCGTGGGCAGGCCGTCCAGGCCGGACAGCTCAATGGGTGCAATATGCGCCTTCACGCCCTTGAGGCATTCCCGGACCACGTCCTCATTTTCCTCCCGAAGGATGGAGCAGGTGGAATAAACCAGCGTTCCACCGGGCTTGAGCACCTTCAGCCCTTTTTTCAGCAGCGCCACCTGCGCCGCGCGGCACTTTTTCACCAGTACGGGAGTCAGCGTTTTTTCCACGGACGGGTCATTTTCCAACACCGTGCCGCTGCCGGAGCAGGGTGCGCCCAGCAACACGCGGGAGAAGGAGAAAAAGTCGTCCAGCTGCCGGGCGTCCGTCACCATCACGTTGGCACAGCTCACGCCCTGCAGCTGCAAGTTATGCTTCAGTTTTTCCGCCCGGATGGGATGGCGCTCGCAGGCGGTGATGGAGGCCTTGTTGTCGGTCATGGCGGCCATCTGAGTCGTTTTCCCACCGGGAGCAGCCGCCATATCCAGCAGATCGTCCCCCTTCTGCGGGTCAAGCACCAACGGCGGCAGCATGGCGGACAAGCTCTGCAGGTAGATTTTTCCCTCGTTGAAAAGAGGCAGTGCCGTCACATCCCGTGCGGATGCGTCCGGAAGCAGAAACGCAATAGAAGAAAACGCGATATCCTCATGGGCAATGCCCGCCCCGTCCAGGGCGGAAACCACTTCCTCCCGGGTACTGCGAAGCGTGTTGACCCGGAGCGTTGTCTTTCGCGTTTCGGGAAACCGAATCTGCTCCCCCGGGTATTCCTTTTCCAGCAGCTGGGTAAAAAAAGCGGGCATCATGGGCAATTGCCTCCTCAAACAGTGTTCGCCTTTATTATAACAAAAAATCGGTTTCGCCGCAATGCGGCGAAACCGACAGATTACGCGATTCAGCGCTTCTTGGTTGCAACTTCCAGCAGAAGCTTGGTCAGCAGCTCGTCCACGCTCATGGTGCCCAGGTTGTTGCCTTCCCGGTCATTCAACGCGACGGTGCCGTTTTCCACTTCCTTGTCACCCAGTACCAGCATATAGGGAACCTTGTCCATGCGGCACTCGCGAATCTTGAAGCCAATCTTTTCGTTCCGCAGGTCGGTCTCCACACGCAGGCCGGCGGCGGTCAGCTTTTCCTTGACCTGCTCCGCCCAGTCGTTGCAGCGGTCGGTGATGGTCAGGATGCGGACCTGCTCGGGCGCCAGCCACAGCGGGAACTTGCCGGCGTACTTTTCAATCAGCAGGGCCAGGGTACGCTCGTAGCAGCCCAGAGAGGTACGGTGGATGATATAGGGGGTCTTCTTCTGGCCATCGGCATCCACGTACTCCATGCCGAACTTCATGGCCAGTAGCATATCGATCTGGATGGTAACGATGGTGTCTTCCTTGCCGAATACGTTCTTGCACTGGATGTCCAGCTTGGGGCCGTAGAAGGCAGCCTCGTCAATGCCGATGGTATAGTTAATGCCGATATTGTCCAGGATATCCTTCATGACGGCCTGGGCATGATCCCACTGTTCCTTGGTACCCTCGTACTTGTTCTTGGGGTTGGCGGGATCCCACTGGCTGAAGCGGAAGGTGCAATCCTCCCACAGGCCAACGGTATCCAGGCAGTAATGGGCCAGATCAAGGCAATCCTTGAATTCCTTCATCAGCTGATCGGGACGCAGCACCAGGTGGCCCTCGGAAATGGTGAACTGACGCACGCGAATCAGACCGTGCATTTCGCCGGAATCCTCATTGCGGAACAGGGTGGAGGTTTCACCCAGGCGCATGGGCAGGTCACGGTAAGAACGCTGACGGTTCAGGTATACCTGATACTGGAAGGGGCAGGTCATGGGGCGCAGGGCGAAGCATTCCTTGGTCTCGTCCGCGGGGTCACCCATGACAAACATGCCGTCCAGATAGTGATCCCAGTGGCCTGAAATCTTGTACAGCTCCCGTTTTGCCATCAGAGGGGTCTTGGTCAGCAGATAACCGTGCGCCTGCCCGGTATCCTCAACCCAGCGCTGCAGCAGCTGCACGATG
>JAZUDA010000222.1:0-4017 GCA_045639455.1 Clostridia bacterium
TGAGGCCGGCATTGAGGTCTCCAGGGTTATCTTTGTCGTATCCGCCCAGGGCCAGATCCACATCAGCCGCGTCATTGCCCTGAACGCCGTCCTGGCCTCCCACGGACTGATTGACGTGGATGAAAACGGCAATGTGAAGGACTATGTCGCCATGTCCAAGTCCTCCGGCGCTTCCGCCCATATTTATATGAAGAACCCCGATAACAGTGCCGAGCTGGAACGGGTATACGGCGTGCTGCAGTCTCTGCGTGAGGACGGTGTATTCGGCATCGACCGGGTTTACACCGCGCAGGAAGCCCGGGATGAAGAAGGCCTGTACGGCGGCTTCTCCTTCGTGGTGGAGACGGACGGCTATACCAGCTTCAGTAACGACTGGAAGCGTCCCTTCGTGCGGAACATTGACCCGTCCGACTACAAGTTCGGCCGCGGCACCCACGGTCACAATCCGGACAAGGGCCCGCAGCCCACGCTGATTGCCTTCGGCCCGGATATCAAGCCCGGTGTCCGCGTTGCCCGTAAGCCCATCATTGACGAAGCGCCCACCTACGCGAAAATCCTGGGCATTTCCCTCCCCGACGCGGACGGCAAGCCCATCGATGAAATCCTGATATAACCCATTCGCGGCAGCCTCGGCTGCCGCTTTTTCACGTGTACATTCCGCGTCAAAAATGCGCCGATGCCGTGAGGCATTGACGCGTTTTTTAATTTATCTCCACTTCCCCGGCAGCAGACCGAGCAGGTTTTCTTCTTCAATTTTCCGCACGGAGGCTTCGGGCAGACGGGATAGGATTGCCAGCAAAATCTCCGACCAATGCCCCTGCGTCAGGTAATCCACGGAGGAATCCAGCCCCAGCAGGAAACGGTTGTCATACCGTTCCAACACAGCGGGCCAGTCTCCCCGGGTCAGATACAGGGGTGAAATGATCCAGTGAGACAGGTCAAAGTACAGGTTGGAGTATTCCTCCAGCCGCTCCGCCGCCCATTCGGCGCTCCGTCCCTTGCCTCCGTAGGGTGCCGTATAATCATAGCCGCAGTGCGCCCAAATGAACCGCGTACCCGGGCAAGCCCGCACCAGCCGCTCCGCCTCCTCCGCAAAGGGCAGGTCGGCGTGAAAAATCACCGGCAGGCCTTTTTCCCCGGCGATGCGGCAGGTATCAAGAAAACGGGGATCGTCCAGCCGCAGCTCCGGGTTTCGCTGTCTTGTGGGCCCATGCCCCAGCAGGATTTCCCCCATGCCCGCGAAGCTTTCCGCAGATTCACGGATATAGTCCCACAGCCTGGAATCGTCCAAACGGAAATCGCAGAAGAACGGAATCACCTCTTCAGGATGACGTTTCCATACCTCCAGCACCGCCCGATCCAAGGCATGCGGCAGGCTGCCCTCATCCGCGTGGTACTGGTACCCGCAAAGCACCGTCCGGCTGAACCCGTCCCGCTTCAATTCCTCGAACAGGCCGTTCTCATCCGATCTGCCCGGGTAATAATGTCTGTGGCTGTCAATCATCTTTTTTCTCCGTCCCGGCTGACAGTATGCCCGATACGGCCGCCTCTTTCGTTTTGTGTTTATAACAGAAAAGCCTTGAAAGTCCAATGACCTCAAGGCTTTCTTGAATGGTGGTGCCAACAGGACTCGAACCTGTGACCCCATCGATGTGAACGATGTGCTCTACCAACTGAGCCATGGCACCATGCATTCCCTGCGGAATTGCAAAGACTATTATATCCATTTTGAATCATTTGTCAAGAGGGAAATGCGACTTTTCGCATTTTTCTCTTTTTTCCGCAAAAAAAGACGGCAGAGGAGTTCCCTCTGCCGTCCGAAACCTCCGCTTAATGGCGGGCGATGCCGTCGTGAACGGGCTTGGGCTCCTCGGGTTCCTTCTCCGGCTCCGCCTTGCGGGCAATGCCGCCATGGACGGGCTTGGGTTCCTCGGGTGCCTTTTCGGGCTCCGCCTTGCGGGCGATGCCGCCGTGATTGCCCCGGCTGCAGTTGGGGCACAGGCCGGCAGGGGTCAGCTCCCGTCCGCACTGACGGCAGAAGGGCGCGCGCTCCGGCACCTGGCTCATCAAAGAGGGACGTTCGCCGGTCAGGGCCTGCACGGCATCCTCCAGCATGGCAACGTACTTCTCGCAGCCGGGCCGATCCGTGCCCTCCACATCGGAGTTGTTCAGGTGGAGGCTGATGCGGTCAAAGTACGGGCAATTGACCTGAATGGTCAGGTAGAAGTCATAGGAATAGTCGTACCGCTTGGTTTCCAGGGAAACCCGCTTGCCGTCCTCACCCTCTCGGGTCACCTCGGTGCGATCTTCCCGCACCTCGGGTGTAACAGCGGTAATGGACGCGAAGTCGATCACATCCGGGTTCGCCTTCTGCCAGGCGGAAGAGCCCGTTACAAGGAACGTGCGGGCAGCGGTGTCCACATACAGCTTGGTATTGTCACCGAAAATCGCGGTGGGAACAAACGATGCCACGCGGGCCTTGTTCTCCTCCCGGTACTGAAGCTGCGCACGGATTTCCTCTACCGTGCTGTGACGGCGTTCGGAGAAGAGCGGGGACAGCTTGCCGGCGCACTCCTTGCACAGGTTGCCATCCTCCAGTTTCTTATTGCCCAGAAGGCCGATTTCACCGCCGCAGATGGCGCAGGATTTCTTATCAAACAGTTTTCCGAACAGTCCCATTTTTCATTCTCTCCTCTTTCCTTCATTTTCAAAGCGAGTATAACATACTTTTTTGCCATTGTACAGCAGTTTTTCCCCTGCCGCTCTTGAAAAAACGCCGCTCACAGGCTATAATAAGCCGTATTGTTTTTTCAGGAGGTAGTGTTATTATGGCAGCATTGACGATGGATAAGCTGGTGGCCCTGTGCAAAGGCCGCGGCTATATTTTCCCCGGTTCCGAAATCTACGGCGGTTTGGCCAACTCCTGGGACTACGGTCCTCTGGGTGTGGAATTCAAAAACAACGTAAAAAAAGCCTGGTGGAAGAAATTCGTCCAGGAAAGCAAGTATAACGTAGGTCTGGACTCCGCCATTCTGATGAACCGCGAAGTTTGGGTGGCCTCCGGTCACGTGGGTGGCTTCAACGATCCCCTCATGGATTGCCGCGCCTGCAAGGCCCGTTTCCGTGCCGACAAGCTGATTGAGGACTTCACCAAGGGTGAGGAGACCGGCGATGGCTGGACCAACGAAGAGTTGGAAAAGTACATTGCCGAGCATGACATTGTCTGCCCCGTCTGCGGCAAGAAGGACTTTACCGGCATCCGTCAGTTCAACCTGATGTTCAAGACCTTCGCGGGCGTGAACGAGGACAAGACCAGCGAAATCTATCTGCGTCCCGAAACCGCGCAGGGTATCTTTGTCAACTTCCAGAATGTGATGCGCGCTTCCCGCCGGAAGCTGCCCTGCGGCATTGCCCAGATCGGCAAGTCCTTCCGGAACGAAATCACCCCCGGCAACTTCATCTTCCGTATCCGCGAGTTCGAGCAGATGGAGCTGGAATTCTTCTGCAAGCCCGGTGAGGATCTGGAATGGTTCCAGTACTGGCGTTCCTTCTGCAAGGATTGGCTGCTGAAATTGGGCATGAAGGAAGAAAGCCTGCGCCTGCGCGATCACGAGCCCGAAAAGCTGGCCTTCTATTCCAAGGCCACCACGGACTTCGAATATCTCTTCCCCTTCGGCTGGGGCGAGCTTTGGGGCGTGGCTGACCGCACGGATTACGATTTGACCCGTCACAGCGAGCATTCCGGCAAGTCTCTGGAATATATGGACCCCGTGACCAACGAAAAATTCATCCCCTACTGCATCGAGCCCTCCGTGGGCGTGGAACGCTGCGTGCTGGCCTTCCTGTGCAACGCCTATGAGGAGCAGGAATTGGAGGGCGGCGATATGCGCACCGTTCTGCCCCTGCACCCCGCGCTGGCCCCCTTCAAGGCCGCCGTGCTGCCCCTGCAGAAAAACAAGCTGGGCGCGCTGGCCTCCGAGATCCATGAGAATCTGGCCAAGTATTTCATGGTAGACT
>JAZUDA010000223.1:0-4842 GCA_045639455.1 Clostridia bacterium
GCCGTGCCTCGCAGGCCGGGTCGTGGAGCAGCTCCAACTGCCCCGGCATGGAAAAATCCAGATCCGCGGTGTCAAACCCGGCGCCGCACAGCAGGTCCAGCTCCCGGCGCAGCGCATCGGGATCCTGCACTGTTTTCAGGCCCATCGATGTTCTTAACATTCGACTTTTCTCCTCTTATTGGACAGAATTACGCCGATCAGGCACAATACGGCGGCAATGAACGTAATCGCGCCGAAGGACAGGGGCATTTTGTCCCAACCGAGGGGATCAATCAGCGCGGACAGCACCATGTTCGCCGCAGAGGCGCCGATATAGCCGGAGAAGTCCAGCAGCCCGTTCGCGCCGGATACCTTGCCTGTCTTGGCCAGGGAGGGGATATAAATGGTCCACATGGCGGACGTGCCGAAGCCGCTTACCACCCGTGCCGCGGTCATCAGCACCACCAGCGTGGTAGCACCCCGCACGAACGCCATGGCACAGTACAGCAGCGTGGCCGCGGCGAACATGACGCCCATCATCTTCATGCAGTCATCGTGGAACAGCACCACAATGCCCAGGCACAGGAACGCGCCTAAGGACTTCAGCAGTGACATCATGGAGTACAGCCCGCCGGCGGCCTCCACGGAGTAACCCAAGTGCTCCGTCAGGTAGGTGGGAATCCAGAATCCGACAGAGGAAATCATGGCCTCCACCGCCATGGCAAGCAGGAAGTAAATGAAGAAATTCTCCGTGCGGAACAGCACAAACAGGTCTGCCTTTTTCTTTTCGCCCCTGCCTTCGATGGGCACAATGTCGCCCGTCTTTTCATAATGCCCGAAGAGGAGGTATACGCCCGCTGCCGTGGCCAGGCTCAGTATGCCGGAGAACGTGAATGCGCCGTCCCAGCCGAATACCATCGCGGCCAAGCTGGCCAACATGGGCCCGGCGAAGGAGGTAACGGAAAACAGCATGCAGCAGAACCGCGCGTAGGTGGGCGCGGTGTTTTCCGACACCGTCTTCACCAGCGGCCCGCGCAGCATGGACAGCCCGAAGCCCAGCAGACAGAAGCATACCGTCTGCAGCGCCTGAGAGTCCACCAGCGGGAACAGAACCAGCCCGATGCCTGCCAGCAGCGTGCCGCAGGAAACCATCAGCCGGGGCTTGATATAGTCGCCCAGCGTGCCGTTCACCAGTTGCCCGATGGCGTACACCACCATGTACGTGGAGGACAGCAGCGCGATGCCCTCCTTGGTGTAGCGCCCCGTCTGTAGCATCAGCGGTGTCGCCACGCTCAGCACATTCCGGAACAGATAATTGAACAGATACACGGCCACGCAGGCGGTAACCAGCTTGACCGCCCGCACAAAGGCCTGCTTCTTCTCCGACATAGGCAAGGTTCCCTCCAATGGAGTAATTCACGGACAGTATAACACAAATCCGGATGGATGGAAAGACGGGGGCTCCTTGCTGGTGCGAAGAGTCCCCGATTCATCCCTCTGATAGGCATTTTCCGTTACACCCACTCGTCCATTTTTTGCTCGGACCGCGCCCACGGGATGCCGAAAATACGCCCGCGCGTATTGCAGTAGCGGCAGAAAGGCCTGGGGGAACAAATAAAATGAGTGAGCTCGTTCACGTCGGTCAGGGAGTAGATATCCAGCCAGTCGCCCTCCTCAGGCTGCATGTTTGTACCGAATTTTTTGTTGAAATGGCGTACGTTCGCCGAGATGGTACAGCCGTAGAAGCGGCCCTCCATCAGCAGCGGCAGACGGTTGGCATGATAGCAGTGGACGAAGCTGTCAATGGGGTTCTGCATGCCCTCGGGATCCATGGTCATTTTGGTGGAGGTTTTCGTCACCTCCCTGGTATTATAGTAAAACTGGAACGCGACACCTTGCGCCTTCGCGGTCTCCTCCATCCGGTCAAAATCCAGCTGCAGCGGGTACTTGGTCACCACAATCTCAATCCGATTCTCACGGCAGACTGCCCAGAATTCCTCATTCTGCTGATTCAGCAGCAGGCCGTTGCTGACAATTTGCACACGGGTTTCCGGGAACCATTTGCGCGTTTCCACGACGATTTCCAAAAGCCGCGGATGCAGCAGGGGCTCGCCGCCCATCACGCCGATTCGTGTCACATGCCCGTGTGTCAGTTCTGACATCCGCTGCAGATCGCGGCTGATTACCTCGGGCTCGATAAAGCGCTTTTCCGCGATGGCGGCAAAGTGGTCGCAGCCCTTGCAACGCAGATTGCAGTGATCCAGAATGTTTAGTGCGAAATACTCCAGCCGCGGCTGCGGAGTCGTGCGCAGGAACCGATTCTGCTGCTCTGTTTGCTGATGCTGCAACGACTTCAGTTGCGCCTCCAGCTGGTTTTCCCGGCACCTGCTCTGCTCCAGTTCTTTTTCCATGCGCGACAGCTGCTGCTCAAGCTTCTTTGTCCCTTCCGTCAGCTGCTGTCCAAGCTTCTTTGTCTCTTCCGACAACTGCTGCCCGGCCTGCCTTGCGCTCATTCTGGCGTTCTGCGGATACGCCCGGTCCCACCAATGCATCACTTTCGCGATGCATGCTTTCATCTTGTTCATATGGCTTTTCCCTCCTCATTCACTGCGTGCCATAGCATATTATACCACAGGTTACAGAGGATAGACAACGCCGGGCGTGAGTAACAGTTTTTTTTGCTGCCTGATTTGACAACCTGAGGAAAATGTAAGTCGGCCGGGAGCAGACAGCCCACACGAGAAAGCCCCTATCGTCTCCCGCGCGGGAACACCAAAAAAGGAGTCCCTCCGTTTCGGAGAGACTCCTTCGTATTATCCCGTTTATCTCGCGTAAGCCTCTGCGGTCATGGCGGCCACCTTGCCGTCCGTGACGGACACGGTCAGCAGGGCATCGAAGCCCGCGTCGGTGACGAACAGGGAATCGGGGGAGCAGACATGCTCGAAAATCACCGTATCGCCGTTGTCTTCCGCCTGCCACAGACCGTTTTCCGCCAGCGCCTTGCGTGCGTCGGAAATGTCATCGCCGACAGAAACACCCCAAAGAGGAACGCCCTCGCCGGTCACCTCAATCTTTTCCACATATGTGTCGCCGTACAGTGCACAGCCCTCCATGGGCACTCGAGCGGCAAGGGCAGCGGATTTCAGGAACAGGCCGCCCAGGTCATCCTCGCCGGGCGCGGGCGCGCGGTCGGCACGGGGCGTGCCGATGACCAGCCGGGCATAGTCTCGCGTTACATATCCGGTCTTGTTTTTGTAGAGAACCTTGTACCATACAACGCCGTCGCTATCCACCACGGCCTCCTGCAGAATGCCAAGCTCGGTGTCCTTTTTCGCTACCTGCTCCACCCGGTCCGTCTTCTTGGACGGGCCGCGGCGCAGGTTCACGCCGTTAGCGGTGGTGTAGACCGTAATGACTTCGTTGTCGGCGGTGAACGTGTTCAGCTCGGCTTTCCCGCCGGTGGGACGGATGGCCTCGGTTTCCACACTGCCGCACAGGGTGCAGATACGCTCCCGCACGCCCGCGGTGTACTGCGTGGGCTGCTTCGCCACGGCCCACTCGCCATAGGCGTGGCTGTCGGCAGCGGGCAGCTCCTCCGTCTTTTCCAGGCCGCACTTTTCGCACTTCAGCACCCGGCTGCCTGTTTCGGCGCAGGTGGCGGGGGTAATGGCGGCTTCTTGCCAGGCGTGGCTGTCTTCCGCTTTCAGGATTACGGTTTCCTCCAGCCCGCAGACGGCACACCGTCGTTCAACGGTGCCGTCCTCGGTGCAGGTGGCGGCCTCCTCACGGATGACCTGCCAATCGTGCCCCGTAGCGGGAATCGCTTCATACCGGGTCTCGCCGCAGTTGGCGCAGACGTGGGTCACTTGCCCGTCCCCCACACAGGTGGGGTCGACCGTATCGATGGTTTCCCAGCTGTGGCCTGTGGCAGGCGCGGTCTCGGTGGATTGCTCCCCGCAGCGGATACATTCCACGGTATTGATGCCGGGCTGCTCACAGGTGGCCGCCTCGGCGCGGATGACCGCCCAGTCATGCTCCAGCGGGGGCGTTACCCGGATGCGGGTCTGCCCGCAATCGGGGCACCGCTTCACCTCCTTGCCGCCGGTGTGGCAGGTGGCCTCCGCCATTTCCAGCACGGTCCAGTTCGGGTGCTCGCACCGCTCCTCCTCGGCAAGGCATACGGACAGCGGAAGCAGCATTACAGCAAGTGCCGCGAGGGCGCGGACAGAAGTTCGTTTCATCGGGGTTCCTCCTTGCGGAATAAGGGCGGCCTTTCGACCGCCCCATCATATTATACAGCCGGAACGAAATGAATAATCATGGAACCGTAGAAGTCCAGATCGAAGCCTTCGGGCGTGGCCACAAAGACCATATCGGTGCCGTCAAAGTAGGTCATATGGAAGGACGCTTCATCCGCGGTCCACTTCAGGCCGGGAACTTCATAGCCCGCCATAACGAACACCGCGTCGCCGTTCTCGGCAAAGGTGATGGCATACTCGCCGCCCAGAATGGAGGCGTCCATGGTGATGCCGCCGGTTGAGGCATTAGCTGCCACAAACTTGATGCCAATCCGGTCCATCAGCGCGGCAGGCGCCTCGGTAGCCGTGCCCTGGGTCTGCTGGGTCACTTCGGCACCCTGCTGGGAAATCTGGGCAGTAATCACTTCGCCGGGGTTTACAAAGGCATCCGTGCCGGGGTTCCACTTGTCGCCCGCGATCTTGGAGAAAATCATGCCGCCGCTTGATTCGGAGCCGTACTGCAGCCGTCCGTCCTCACGGATGACGATTGCCATGCCGTTGAAGCGGGTAAAGCCGTATTCGTCCTCCTCCAGCACAGCGTCCGTGGGGCCGCCGGCGTACAGGG
>JAZUDA010000224.1:0-3270 GCA_045639455.1 Clostridia bacterium
GGTGCAGGTGCAATAACACCCACCTTCCGTTTTCTTATTTTTCTTTGAACAGCATGCTGAAATCAGACTCCATATCCTGCTGCATTCGCCGGTACCATTGTTCCGCGTCCGTCAGCGCCCGGTTGTATACGGCAGGTGCCAGGCGCTCCATAAAGAAATCGAGTATGCTTTGACTGGCGACAATGCCCAGTTCCTCATCCCGTTCCTCCAGGAAAAACTCCTGAATCGCTTCCCGCATGGTTCTTGTTTGCTCGTCCGTCAGACTGATTTGCCCGATTGGTGTTCTCATTGCGTTATCTCCTGCCCGTCTTATTCTTCTTTTGGGTTTGGCTCATCGCCCACGCACCAGCTGGAAAGCTTGTTGACCGTGCGCTCCACTGCGTCCTTGCTGTTGTTCCATGGTTTGGACTGATTGCGGTAGTCAAACTTCAGCGTGAACCATTCCACCTCGTCCTCTACCCGTTTCAGGTTTTCCTTCATCAGGGAAGCGAGCGTACCGGTAAACCGGGCAAGCTCCGCGGCATCCAATTCATCCGCTGCTATCTTCAGCAGTACCGCCGCGTCAGGCAGACAAACGCCCTTGGAGGCCTCAAAGGCTTTCACGAATGCTGTGTCCGTCTTATACAGATGGAAGAACGTGTGCAGGAAATCGTTCATATTGTTGTCGATGCTTTCGCACATCACGCAGCTGCCTGTCTCGGCAAGGATTTCATCCGCCGCTGCAGTTACAGCGGAGGCGGACTGTTTCGCCACGGTCATGCGCTTCAATGCCGGAAGGGCGGCAGTTTTTTCGGACGTTTCCGCTGCCTTTTTTAGTGCACCGTTCGCTTTCCTTTCCAGCTCCCGGATATGGGAGTGAAGCATCAGCGCCAAACCGAGCCGGTTCGGCTGGACAAAGAGCATGCGGTAATGGTTTGTGCAAAAGCCTTTTTCATTGACTCGGATACGGGCATCGGGCTCCATGACGGATGCGCCCAGAAAGCGGTCCACCGCCAGTAGCTCCGTCTTGCGTCGCAGGGCGCAGATTGGGCACTCCCCGCCGATTTTCATGGCATCCCATACTGGGATGGTATCAATATGGTATCGCATCAATCGTCCTCCCGTTGTTCATAATCCTGCCGCAGAATCGCGTACATCACCGTATCCACATATTTCCCTTTGTTGCAAAGTTTCTGCCGCAGGATGCCCTCGCGGCGCATGCCGTTTTTCTCCATTACTCTGCCCGATGCCGGGTTCTCCGGCTCGTGCATGGCCTCAATCCGGTTCAGCCCCAGCCGGTCGAACCCAAAGGCAATCATCGCACCCACCGCTTCCGTCATCAGGCCTTTGTTCCAGTATTTTCTTCCCATGCTGTAGCCGATTTCCGCCGTATCATGCTCATCGGAAAAGGACATGAAACCAATAGTACCGATTACCGTCCCTGTTTCCTTCAGCACAATCCCCAGCGAGCAAGGTTCTCCTCTTCGATACAGCCTTCGCTGGTGGCTGATAGCCGCCCTGGCCTCGCTGATGTCCTCCTGATGGTGCCACAGAACGTACCTCCCCACTTCTTTTTCTTTTGAATAGTCATAGATATCCGGCGCATCCCCCCCCTGCAGGGGGCGAATAAGCAGCCTTTTCGTTTCCAAAGGCTTCTCCGGAACAAAAACGGAAGAAAAAAACATACAAACCTCCGAATTATGCAAATTACCGGGAAGAATTGTTACATTTCACCCGTTTTATGATTGAGGATGGCGTAAGACATCAGGATGGCCAGTGCGGTCTTCGCGTCCGGGAACTCCCCCGCCACAGCTCGCCTGTAGGCTTCTTCCAGCGGCATCCTGACCAGGTTCAGGAATTCATCTCCGTCCAGGTGCTGCTCACCCGCCGCGGACAGCCCGGTCGCCAGATACAGCCCGATTCGTTCGGACAGAATCGCCGGGCTGGAATACATCACGGTCAGTTTTCTCATTTGGGACGCGGTCATTCCGGTTTCCTCCAACAGTTCCCTGCGCGCGCAGACCAGCATATTCTCCCCAGGGGAGTCCAGCTTGCCCGCGGGAATCTCCAGTGTGATGGCGTTCGGCGCCACACGGTACTGCCGAACCAGCGTAACCATGCCGTCTCCGTCTACCGGAAGAACCGCGGCGGCACCCCAATGAAGAATCACTTCTCTCGGTGCGATTTGTCCGTCCGGAAGGCGGTTCTGCCGTTCCTCCACGGTGATGATACGTCCCTTGTAGACCTGTTGGCGGGACAGGGTTGTTTCCTCAAGTCGGTTCTCCAAAGCGGTTTCCTCCCGTTTATAAGACGATAAGGTTATTTTCGACGGAAAAGCGTTTGTTCCTGCCTTGTTCCATTGACAAGTGCCCCTCTTAGGGCTAAAATAAAACTTGGTTACCATTGGATAATGGAGGTATTATCATGAAGAATACTCGTCCTGTCTCCCATCGCATTGCCGCCCTGCTGATGAGCATGATGCTGCTGGTGTTCAGCCTGCCCATAACAGGCTTCCCGGAGGAAATCCAGCCCTGGGAAATGGCAGTGCTGACTGTCAGCTATGGTACTGATTTTCCTGTCAGCCAGGTAGCCCAGCCCGTATCCTGGAACAAGGCTGCCAAAGTCTTTTGGGTACAGCTGGATGCTGCGGCACCTTTGGACGCGCTGACGCTGACGGTTGACCTGTCCCTGGTTGACCCCAACTTCACTACCGAATATACCGCCGGCGCAATGCTGCCCCCGGTGATGGAAGCATATACTGTTGACGATTTCAACGGCATTGACATTCCCGTTGTGCTGGCCTCTGACCCGAACCAGGTGGTTGATTTGTACCGCCTGCTCATTTCCCGTCAGCCCATGCCTGAACCCACGGCTGAGCCTACGCCCGAGCCTCTCGCCTCCGGTACTGTGAACGTGCAGTATGTGGATCAGTTTGGTACTCCCTTCGCGTGGGATTCCCTTGATATGAGCGAAGGCACGGCGACTGTTTCCGTCAACTACGGCCTGATTCCCAGTCCCTATTACACCTTGACCGATGCCGAAACCAAGACCGTTACGCTGAACCATGATGGCTCCTTCAGTGAGAACCCCATCACCTTCTGGTTCAACTATGCTGAGCCCCCTCCGGAACCTCCCGCCTCCGGTACGGTGAATGTGCAGTATGTGGATCAGAACGGTACTGCCTTCGCGTGGGATTTCCTTGATATGGTCGAGGGCACGGCGACTGTTTCCGTCAACTACGGCCTGATAAGTCGGATCGTAGCCATGTCGTTCTGTGAGCCAAGGAGTTGA
>JAZUDA010000225.1:0-1772 GCA_045639455.1 Clostridia bacterium
TTGGCGTCCGTGATGGTGTCGCCCACGCGGGTATCCTGAATATCCTTGATGGAAGCGGCGACATAGCCTACATCGCCCGCGCGAAGTTCATCGCAGGGCGTATAACCGGGCTGGAAGGTGCCGACCTCTACCACATCAAACTCCGCTTCGCCGTTCATCAGCCGCATCCGCATGCCGGGACGGATGGTACCCTGCTTCACCCGGACGAAGCAGATGGCACCGCGGTAGTTATCGTAACAGGCGTCAAAAACAGGCGCCTGCAGGGGGGCATCGGGGTCTCCCTCGGGTGCAGGGACATATTTCACGATAGACTCCAGCACGTCATCGATACCGATGCCCATTTTGGCGGAAATCAGCGGTGCCTCGGAAGCATCAAGACCGATTACATCCTCGATATCCTTGCGGACGACCTCGGGCTGGGCGCTGGGCAGGTCGATTTTGTTGATGACGGGCACGATTTCCAGGTCGTGGTCAATGGCCATATAGACATTGGCCAGCGTCTGCGCCTCTATGCCCTGCGTGGCATCTACTACCAAAACGGCGCCTTCGCAGGCAGCCAATGCGCGGCTGACCTCGTAAGTGAAGTCCACATGACCGGGTGTGTCAATCAGGTTCAGAGTATAGGTTTCGCCATCCTTGGCGGTATAGTCCATATGGACGGCTTTACTCTTGATGGTAATGCCGCGCTCTCGCTCCAGTTCCATGGAGTCAAGAATCTGCTCCACCATTTGCCGCTTTTCAAACACGCCGGTCTTTTCCAGCAGGCGGTCCGCCAGGGTGGATTTGCCGTGGTCGATATGCGCGATAATGCAAAAATTGCGAATATGAGAAAGGGACGAATTGGACATGGTTTTCTTTCCTTTCCGTGGCGATAATGCCCTCTCTATCATAAAGGATTTTGACGGGAATTGCAAGCAAAAAGAAAACCGGAGCCGGAATTATGAACCGGCCCCGGTGGAAAAAACATAATCAGTAGGCGTATGCCAGTACGATACCGCCCATGTTGTCCAGGTCCGCCTGATAGGAGGCGGCGGAACGGCTGACCGGGCAGGAAACGGTGGCGGCATCGGAGGCGGTCATGCGGACGATTTCATACTTCAGCACGCCGTCCTGATAGACGGCAATGTGAGGATGATCCATCAGGTACTCAATATACTCTTCCAGGCACATATCCAGAATGTGCATGGCGGTGGAATGCGCCTTGCCCACGTAGCGGTATACGTTGCGCTTGCCGCTAACGCCGGTGATATAGCTCTTGTCGGAGGTGCCGACGGTGGGGTAATCCTCCAGCGGGAAACGGAACACAAAGCCGTATTCCCAGCCATGCTCGTTCAGGTACGCACCCTGCTCGGAGGACTGGAAGGGAATGGCGTTCAGTTCTTTATTGCCGGCCTCGTACAGCTGAATGTGGAAGGAGGAACCGGTCTGGTACTCGGAGGTGCCGGGGTAGTTGGTGTTCTTCTTGGCCTGCGCGATCAGCACATCACCGGAGTAGTTGCCGGACAGCCGGTTGATTTCCTTGTCCCACAAGGACTGCTGGTAGTCCATGGTGCGGTAGGCCTCGTCCACACAGTAGGCTTCCAGGCCTTCTTCCTTGGCGGCGGCGACAAAATCCTTCAGGGCAGCAATGGCATCGGGGAACAGGCTGGTGTTGGCGTTACCGACGCCGATGCCCCAGTTTGTGGCCTTGGCGATACCGGTCTGCAGTTCCATCGTCTGTGCCTCAAAATCATCAGGCAGGGCATGCCATTGGTTCTCCAGCATCAGGCCGC
>JAZUDA010000226.1:0-4373 GCA_045639455.1 Clostridia bacterium
GCTGTCCTGTCTGTGCCGAAGACCCCCTACCGTGAGACCATCCGCAAGTCCGTGAAGGTTCAGGGCCGCCACAAGAAGCAGTCCGGCGGCCACGGCCAGTTCGGTGATGTGTGGATCGAGTTCTCCCCGATCTTCGACGGCGATGTGGACTTCGAGTTTGAAGACGCCGTTGTCGGCGGGGCGGTGCCGCGCAACTTCATCCCCTCCGTTGAAAAGGGCCTGCGTGAGAACATCGTCAAGGGCGTTCTGGCCGGCTATCCCATGGTTGGCCTGCATGCCAAGCTGTACGATGGCTCCTACCACCCTGTAGATTCCTCTGAAATGGCGTTCAAGACCGCTGCCCGTATTGCTTACAAGAAGGGCTGCATGGATGCCTCTCCCGTGCTGCTGGAGCCCATCATGCACGTTGATGTCACCGTTCCGGACGACTACATGGGCGATGTTATGGGCGATATGAACAAGCGCCGCGGCCGTATTCTTGGCATGAACCCCGTTGACGGCGAACAGCGTCTGGAAGCCGAAGCGCCTCTGTCTGAAATGTTCAAGTACGCCACCGACCTGCGTTCCATGACCCAGGCCCGCGGCAACTTCGAAATGCGGTTCGAGCGCTATGAAGAAGTGCCCGCCAACGTTGCCGAGAAGATTGTCGCCAATGCCAAGCACGACGACGAGGAAGAGGAATAATCCCCCGCTTTACACTCAATGCCGCCCGGAGTTTTTCCCGGGCGGCTTCTTTCTATGAAAGGCCCTGTCATGATGCAGTTTTTATCCGGCATTCGTTCCCTGTATAAGCCCGTCTTCACTGATGACACGTTAGCGTTGTACCTTGACGCCTTTACAGGCGAGGACAGCAGCGATATCGGCGCCTCGCAAACATTCTCCTTTATCATCCGCCCGGCAAAAGGGAGGCAGGAAATCGGCCGGATTTCCCTGCGGTACGGAGAATCGTCCCTGCTGTACTATTTCGGCCACATCGGATACCATATTGACGAGCCGTACCGCGGGCATGGCTATGCTGCCCATGCCTGCCTGCTGATGATGCCTCTGCTGCAGCGGCTTCGCATGACAAGCGCCGTCATCACTACCGATGTGGACAATCTGCCCAGCCGCAAAACCTGTGAAAAACTTGGCTGTGTGCTGGAAAATATTGTGGATGTGCCTACAGCCTACCAGCGGGACTATGAACTTTCGCCCCGCAAATGCCGCTATATCTGGCGGATACCCATGAGTGTGAAGGGAAAACAATGAAAACGTTGGAAATAGTCGGTGAAAACTATTGTGGAAAGTGGCAGAAATCAAGAACTGCCTGCCGAGGAATCGTTCTGAACGGTGAGAACCTGTTGCTATCCTATGCCGCACGGACAGGCGAGTATATGCTCCCCGGCGGTGGTGTAGAAGGCAGTGAAACTGACCGGGAGTGCTGTATCAGGGAAATCGCAGAAGAAAGCGGTGTCATGACGGAGCCGTCCGAGTGCAAGCTTGAAATCATAGAGTATTACGGAGATGAAAGGTTTGTTAATCGGTATTTTCTATGTCGGCAAATCGGTTCCGCGCATCGTCGTTTAACAAAAGCGGAGGAAGAGCTGGGGATGGAAGCTCGCTGGGTTCCGCTCAGCCGGATGCAGGCTGTCTTTGGGGCTCATCAATCCTATGCCGGAACAAATGAGGAACGTCGGGGCATATATCTGCGGGAATATACCGCCCTCACGGAATTGGGGGTTTGGGATGAAGGAAGTACAATGCATGAATGAGGAATGTCTGATCTGTAAAGCACCCCTGGAGTACCTGAACGAGGCCATCGAGATGAAATGCGTGATTTGCCACAAAAAAGTTCTCAGCAGATCCCGCTGCGTAAAGGGGCACTATGTCTGCGATGAATGCCATACAAGGGGCATTGACGGTATTTTCGGAGTATGTCTTTCCGAAACATCGAAGAACCCCGTAGAAATCCTGCGAAAAATGATGAACCTTCCTTTCTGCCATATGCATGGGCCGGAGCACCATGTCATGGTCGGTTCCGCGCTATTGACTGCCTACCGGAACGCGGGCGGAAAAATTGACCTGGAAAAGGCACTTGCAGAGATGAAACGGCGCGGTCAGGACGTTCCCGGCGGTGCCTGCGGTTTCTGGGGCGCTTGCGGGGCAGGCATCAGCACGGGCATATTTGTCTCCATTATTTCCGGCTCTACTCCCCTGTCGGAAACGCCTTTCGGCCTCTCCAATCGGATGACAGCCAAATCATTGGAGGCGATCGGCTCCGTAGGCGGGCCGCGCTGCTGTAAACGCGATTCTTTTCTTTCCATTCTTGCCACCATTGATTTTGTGCGAGAGCACTTCGGGATTGAGATGGAGAAAACTGACATCCTTTGCGATTATTCCGCAAAGAACAGCCAGTGCATCGGCGCACGGTGTCCGTTTTCACAAAAAGGGCTATTAACGGAGGAAAAAAATGGACATCAGACAAACGTTGTTCGCGTTGAGGGATGAAAAGTATGCTACTTTTCAAGCAAAGCTGACGCCAAGTGTGGATCCCGGGCTTTTCATCGGCGTTCGCGTGCCGGAGGTAAGAAAGCTGGCAAAGCAACTCAGGAACGCTCCTGAGGCCGTATCCTTTCTGAACGAATTGCCCCATACGTATTACGATGAAAACATGCTGCACGGGCTGCTGATATCCGAAATCAAAGATTATGCTCTGGCGATGGAATTGACTGACCGTTTTCTGCCTTTTGTGGATAACTGGGCTGTTTGTGATATCATGTCCCCGAAGGTTTTCGCCAAGCACAAACCGAAGCTTCTTTCACGCATACGGGTATGGACAGCCTCAGAAAAAACTTATACCGTCCGTTTCGGCATCGAAATGCTGATGAGTCACTTCCTTGATGACGCTTTTCAGGCCGAGTTGCTGGATATCCCCGCCGTCGTGCGGAGTGAGGAATACTATGTTCGGATGATGGTCGCGTGGTTTTTTGCAACCGCGTTGGCCAAGCACTGGGAGGAAACCGTACCCTATATAGAAAAACGTTGTTTAGAGCCCTGGACACATAACAAAGCAATTCAAAAGGCGATTGAAAGCTACCGGATTACGGACGAGCAAAAGGCGTATCTCCGGGGCTTGAAAATCCCTGGCGGAGGACGAAATGGAGCGACTGAAGGCGGTATCTGCTGACAGGTTTGATTCTGTGCGAGCTTTTTACTGGTGCCTGATTGACGAAATGGGCGGCAGAGGTAACACCGTGGGCTGGAAGAAAGGGATTTATCCATCGGATGACTATCTGCGTGAAAGCCTCTGCCGCGGTTGGATGTACGCCCTGGAGGATGATGAGGGATTTCTCGCCTGCGTTATCCTCAACAGCCTGTGGAACCAGGGCTATGACGGAGTGAACTGGTCCGTGGATTGTCCTCGTGAGGACGTAATTGTCCCCCATGCCCTTGCCGTCAGAGCGAATGCGCAGGGAAAGGGAATCGGGTTGCAGGTAGTGCGTAGTATTATCGGCATCGCGAAAAACTCCGGCAAAAAAACAATCCGTCTGGATCTGCTTGCGGGAAACATTGCGGCGGAACATCTGTATATAAAGGCCGGATTTCACACTGTTGCGGAAAAGAATTTGTTCTACGAGGATACCGGCTTGACACGCTTTTTGCTCTACGAATTTGTTTTATGATGAGGCAACACATGGAAAGCATTGAAAAAATCCTCCGTGAAACTACGGAGGAAAACCAGTCCAAGGTAGATTGGACATCTGCCTGGAGCGGAAAATACCCGATTCTGAAGCAATATCAGGGACAGGTGGATCTTCTCCGCTATGCAGGCGCGATTCAGGCGCTGCTTGAACAGCTGCAAAAAGAGTACGGCTACAGCGAGCTTGACGCAATGCTGGTGTTGAAAGATATTATTGCCCATGTGTATCTGGACAGCAAGCACAAATGACCGGAGGATACCTTGCATGCGATTCTATTCACTACTCTCAAAAAAGAGAAATACAGCTGCAGAGTGCGGCAAATGCATGATGCTGGAGAACAATTTCCGAGGGGTCATCCGCAGCCCCAGGTGGAAAGATGTACTGCAATACCTGGAGCTGATGGCGGTTAACCCTGAGGAATTCGTTACTTTGACCCTTCCCGCGCCTATGAATGGAATTCGATATATGCAGGCATGCCTCGTAGGCAAGGGTGTCAGCGTGCAACTGGGGCTGGAAAATGAAGGCACCGTCACGTTGCTAGAGGCTGGATGTGATTTGGAACAGACAAGGCACTTCTTCGATGTGTTTTATCACAATGGTATGGTGCCTGACGTTGACCTCTTTCACCCCATGTCAACTGTCACAAAAACAGAATAACGCATTTCGCAACAAAGCAAGCAAAACGAAGCCCAT
>JAZUDA010000227.1:0-5907 GCA_045639455.1 Clostridia bacterium
CCGACTTAAAACGGCAACCGTGCCGAAGCGCTGCTTGATGCGCGCCTTGCCCTCGGTATAGGGGTCATCCGGCAGTTCACCGGTCGTGATTCCCTCCGCCACCATGGCAATCTGCCCCGCCCGGAATACGTAGCCGATAAAGTGGCTCAGCAGGCCGACCGCGACGATGCCCACAACGAACGCGCCGATGCAGGCAAAGATGCGGGGCTCATCATCCAGCTTGCCCGTCAGGAAATAGGTCAGCACGGGCAGACCGGCGATCAGCGCCGTGCCGATCAGCCCGGAAAGCGCCCGCATCAGGGTAAAGCGGAATGTCTTTTTATAGAGTTCACCGTTTTTCATAACAGAAGAAGATCCTCTCATTCTCAATAGATTTCGTGCGGATTATATCATACATCAGACAGCAGGGCAAGACTTTTTTAACAGGAAAGAGCCGTCCTTTCGGGCGGCTCCTGCCGAAAAAGAGGGGGGACTTATTCGGCGTCAACCATGCTGCACAGCATCAGTATCGCTTCGTTTTCCTGATCCTCATTGGTAATGTTGTTGATTACAACTTCCACCCAGCCGTCCTCCAGCCGATAGTAGCCGCCCAGAGTATCCTTGAACTCCGTATGGAACAGCACGGCGGGGATTCCGTTCACCGTGAAAACATCGGCAGTGAAGTCCATGCCGGTCAGGAAGGCCTGCATTTCCTCAGGGGTATGGATGCCGCCCAGATCCTCCGCGGTATAGTACTGGCAGAGCAGGGTCTGGAAGGTCTCATCCGCGCCCCGGGTCCACATTGCCGTCACGGCCTCGCCCGCGTGTTCGATGTCCTCGGTTTCGGGGGTCCAGGCGTAATACACATACAGTTTCATGCGGATGCTGCCGTCATTGGCAACAGCCTCAAAGTTGCCGATTTCGTAATCCAGGTATTCCTGGTCGGAAATCCCGATTTCCGTTGTTTCCGCGCACGCCGCGCAGCAGCACACCATCATCATCAGGGCCATCAGGACAGATACAAGCCTCTTCATAATCATTTTCGCTCCTTTTCATTTTTGCCTCGCTCTTTGCGGGACATCAGTATATACGAAGCGCAACGGAAAATGGATACTCTTTTTTTAAAAAAATGCAGGATGACCTCGGCGCTCCTCCGCGCGGGGAACGGAATGATTTTCTCTTGTTTTCCGTACGGTTTTGCGGTATGATAAGCGTCACCGGGCGTTTCCCGGCATCAAAAATAAAGAGGCGCTGTACATGAACCGTCTTTTCCGGAGGAACGATACCCCCTCCGCCATTCTTCTCAATATGCTTCTGGTGGCATTCAGCCTCTTTCTCAACGGCTTCGGCGTGTACCTGACCATTCACGCGGATATCGGTGCCGGGCCGTGGGACGTATTCAACCTGGGCCTTTCCAATACATTTTCCATTCTGTACGGCACCGCCTCCATCGGTGTTTCCATCGGCGTGCTGGTTATCGATATCCTGCTGAAGGAGCCAATCGGCGTCGCCATGATTATCGACGCCTTCGTGGTGGGAAAGACGGTGGACCTGTTTCAATGGCTGGACTGGATTTCTACCCCCTCCACCTTCATCGGCAGTGTGGTGATGATCCTCTTCGGGCTGACCGTCATGGGCTTTACGCAGGTGCTCTACATGGGCGCGGCGCTGGGCTGCGGCCCCCGGGATACGCTGCTGGTAGGGCTCAAGCGCCGCTCGCGCCGCATTCCCATCGGCGTCATCAGCATCCTGCTCCTGAGCGGGGTCACGCTGATCGGGTATCTGCTGGGCGGGAAGGTGGGCCCCGGCACGCTGCTGTGCGCCTTCCTCTGCGGGCCCATAATGCAATTGGCGCTTGCCGTTCTCCGCTTTGACGCCACGGCAGTGGTACACCAGCATATTCCCGGTACCCTGAAGGTCTTTTTTGCAAAAAAGCGGTGAAATGAACGGTCTCATTCATTTCACACGCTGTATTCGCGGGCCGCGCATGCAAGGCCCGCTTTTTTATTTTCTGCTGCCGTTTTCGTTGAAGGTGGCTTTCAGGGCTTTTTCCGTGGGCAGGATGGACAAAAGCATGACCGAGCAGCTCACGGCGCTGATAATCAGACACACACGGTCAATGACTTCTTCATCCGTCCCGTAAAACGGAAGCTGCACCGCGGTGATGAGTATCAGTAGCAGCCACCCGATCCTGAGCCACTGCTTTCCGCAATACTCGTTGGCGAAGCGCCATGTGTCGTCATTCATCATGGACCTGCTGCTTCGGTATCCAAGCAGCCCGTTCATGCTCCTTCCCGCGACTTTTTTCATCAGCAAGCCGCCGAAAACCATGGTGAAAGGATATATCAGGCTCACTGCGAACATCAGCCACCAGTGCCGCATCCGATCATCTCCCGTCAAAAGTGTTCGTAGAAAACCGTTTCGGGCAGTTCCTTCCTTTGGGCATGACGGGGAGACGGTACTGCATTCTCCGCCGCGTAGCCCATGGCCAGTACGCTGACCGGCACCAGGTTCTCCGGCAGGTCGAACTCGCACCGTACCGCCTCGGGGATAAAGTACATAATCCAGGTAGAGCCGATGCCCAGGCTCTGTGCCTCCAGCATCATATGGGTAGTGACGATGGAGGCATCCACAAAGCCGCTGTCCGCCCCGTCATACTCACGTTTCCAAGACTGGTTTTTGTCATAGCATACGATCAGCACCAGCTGCTCGTTGAAGTGGCACTTGGTGCAGCGCGCCCAGCGCTCCAGGCCCTCCCTGCTCCGCACCGCCAGGACACGCTGGGGTTGGTTGTTGCAGGCGG
The DNA here is from genome assembly GCA_045639455.1 of Clostridia bacterium. GTDB lineage: Bacteria > Bacillota > Clostridia > Christensenellales > Aristaeellaceae > JAZUDA01. Next base: position 2,783 of record JAZUDA010000227.1, read on the forward strand.
TGGGTGCCAGACGCCCGGCCTGCAGGATTTGCAGCAGCTTTTCCTCCTCCACCGGTTGATTGGTAAAACTGCGGACGGACCAGCGGTCCTTCATCAATTGCATCAGTTCCATTTTCCTTTCCTCCGTTGCTCCTCGGCCGTTTTCTTTTCATTGGTACGCAAAGCCTTCCGCGGCAGGGAATTCCCCGGCGGAAGGCTTATATCGGGTAATGGCTTTTACTCGATCACATCGTGAGGCGTGGTGTCCGCATCCATTTGATAGAGGCTGCAATAGCTACCGGTGCGATAGGGGCAATTCCGGGACATACATGTTTTCAAGGGAAAGTTCCTGTTGAACGGGCACTTGCTGCCCTCATCCCCGCCGGTGACATTGGTCAGTGTTTCCTGGGATAATACCTTTTTTTCTTCCTCCATATTCTTGTTCCTCCGTTTTTTGTTCTTGCGCGCCTTATTATACGTTTCGGGGCGGCGATATGGCTACCGAAAAGCGATATAATTGCCTGCTTCCTTACCTGTTTTGATTGTAGCGGCGTAGGCGCTGTTGCACAATCCCAGCACGGCGGAAAGGATAAACAGTGTTTCAATACCCAGGCTCTGCCAGATCCAGCCGCCGAAAAGGGCGATGAGAATGGTAATCATATGGTTCACCGAAATGCCTGTGGAAATCGTGGCACGGGTTTCCTCCGGGCTGTCCGATATATCCTGCACGTATACATTGGACGCCATGGAGGCGAGGGAAATCACAGAATCCAGAATGTAGTTGATACAGCAGACGATGAACGCGATTTCCATGGGGAAAAGATGATGGGCAAAGCCATAGAAGAAGCAGACGATGACCAGAATCAGCGTATCCGCCACCATAACCTTCTTGTAGCCGATTTTATCAATGATGGTACCCACCAGCGGTGCCAGGAAGTAGCAGCAAACAGCAGATATGGCGAACAGCAGGCTGATGACCGTGGCGTCCGCGTGATAGAACAGAATCAGCACGTAGGGGCCGAAGGTAAAGAACACCTGCTTGCGCGCGCCGTAGAACACCTCCAGCATGTAGTACTTGGTATACTTTTTGCGGAAGTAAAAACGGCTGCGGGTCTTGTCCGTTTCACTGTTTCCCTTTATTTTCAGCCCGATGGCAAAGCCCGCGCCCACCAGCAGGGCCGCGACGGCGAAGAAGGGACGGAAGGGCTTCCGGTCCCCCAACAGGAGGAAGGCAACAATAATCACCGCGTAGCCGAACAGGGTGCCGATATTGCTGACCGCATTCTGATAGCCCAGTGCCCGTCCGCCCTGACCGGGCCTCGAATACTCCAGCGACAGGGTGCTCTTCATGCCCAGCTGCAGATGTTCGCCCAAGGAGTAGATGCACATGGACAGGATGACCATCACCTTGGTGGCGGGCACAGCGGAGAGCATGGTCATGCCGCCCAGCATCACCATGGCGCCGATTTTATAAATTCTTTCCGCGGAAAATGTATACATTGCCGCCAGCAGGAACACCAGCAGCAGACCGGGCAGCTCACGGAAAAACTCCGCGATGCCGCGGTCCATTTCGCCCATGACCACAATCTCCGCCAAATAATTATCGATGGTTCCCTTATACAGGCCGTAACCGATCTCGGTCACCAAAATAGAAAGAAAAAATGCTTTCCAACCGGATTCCTCCCGAAATGTGCGCTTCAGTTTCTCCAGCATACAGATGCCGTCCTCCCCGGGTAAAATCAGAAACAGAAAAAGGAGACAGGATGATTCCTGTCCCCTATTATACACATTTCCGATGCCGGTTTCAATCTTTTTTCGGTTTTCAGCCCTGCAGCATCATGCCCAGGGTCAGCAGGTAAGTGTTCTTCAGGCCATCGATATGCGTACGCTCGTACCCATGGCTGTTGGCGGTACCGGGGCCGAAGGCAGCATGGCGCACGTCATGGCCGGCAATGATGGAGGTGTTGCCGTCCGAGCCATAGTGGGGCGTGAATACGTCCATCACATAGTCCAGCCCCATTTCCGCGGCAAGTGCGCGGATTTCGCCCGTCAGCTCCGCATGATACGGGAAGCGGGCGTCCATGGCGAAAACGGAAACCTTCCGCTCGTCCGAGTTTTGATCCGGCCCGGTGGGGGCGATGTCCAGCGCCACAATATCCTCCACGCCCTCCGGCAGCCAGCTGGTACCGTGGCCCAGTTCCTCATAATCCGCGAAATAAGCGATTACGTGGCGGTTGGGGGTCAGGCCATTATCCTTCATATACTTCATGGCGGAAAGCAGCACCGCCACGCAGGCCTTATCATCGATGAAGCGGCTCTTCACATACCCTCCGGACACGGTATAGCGGGGCTCCAGGCCGATGAAATCGCCTGTCTCAATGCCCAGCGCGCGGGTATCCGCCGCGGAATGAACCGGCATATCCAGCACAACGCACACATTTTTGCGGAAATCCGGCATGGTGCTGCGCAGTTCTTCCTCCGTCACATGAATGGAAGCCGGCGTGCGGCAAACAGAGCCGGTATAGCTCCTGCCGTCAAAGGTGTGGACCGTCACGTTTTCCGTTACGCAATAGAAGGGATACAGCCCACCCACTTTGCACACATTCAGCGTGCCGTCCGGGTTGATTTTGCGTACCATCAGTCCGATATCATCCAGATGCGCCGTAATGACCAACGTTCTCCCCTCGCCGCCCAGGTCCGCCAGCAGGCCGCCCTTGTGGCTCTCGGCGCAGGGGTACCCCATCGCCGTTACCTCGTCACGGACGAAGGACTGAATCTCGCGGAACATGCCCGTAGTGCTGTCAATCGCCAGCAGCTTCTGAAACTCCTCCAGCAGATAAGCTTGGTCAAACGCGTACATAAGCCATTTCCCCCGATAAAAATCATTTTCTGAAGACAGTATATCACCCCCTGATTCGGAGTGTCAATGCCGCGGGCGCATCGTTTTCGGGTATAAAAAAGCCGTTTGCGGCCTTCCGAAGACAAGAATGGCAAAATTACCCAAATAATTTCTAATTTTCTTTAAAAATAGTTTTCGATGTAACTGTTCATGTGACTATTGACTGTTATACTGAACTCGTAAAAAGGATGAAGCAAGCGGGAAACCGCAGGACGATAAGGAGGACGAAGCAATGAAGACCATGAAG
>JAZUDA010000228.1:0-5970 GCA_045639455.1 Clostridia bacterium
TCCTACTCGGCCCCCGCCCTGTCCTTCATGCTGGAAAACCTTCGCAAGCCGGTGGTCTTTACCGGCTCCCAGATTCCGCTGTGCGAGGTGCGCTCCGACGGCTATAACAATATCATCACGTCCCTGATTATCGCCGCCGACGGCATTGTCAACGAGGTCTGCATCTATTTTGACGGCAAGCTGATTCGCGGCTGCCGCAGCACCAAGCTGTCCTCCACCCGTTTTTCCGCCTTTGAATCGCCCAATTGCGAGAGCCTGGCCGATGTGGGCATCCATATCCGTTACAAAAGCGTGGACGGCTGCCCGGAAGCGGCGGGGGCCTTTCACCTGACACGGCTGAAGGAAATCCCGGTGGGCATCATCAAAATGTTCCCCGGGATTCAGATTCAGGCCTTTGAATCCATCATGACGGAAAAGCTGAAGGGCGTTGTGCTGGAAACCTTCGGCACGGGCAACATCCCCTCCGGCACAAGCGGCGCGCTGATTCCCATTATCAACAAGGCGTACGAAAACGACATCCTGATTGTGGTCTGCTCCCAGTGCGTGCAGGGCTCGGTTTCCCTTGGCGCCTACGAGGCCAGTAAGTCCCTTCTTGATATCGGGGCGATTACCGGCAAGGACATGACCACGGAAGCCGCGATGACAAAGCTGATTTACCTTTTCAGCAAGGGATATTCCATTCCCGAAATCTCGGAGGCCCTCACGCGGAATCTCCGCGGGGAGCTTTCCCCTTCCTGACCCATACACACAAACACCGCCGAAGAGGGACTCGAATCCCCTTTCGGCGGTGCTTTTTTATTTTTTTACAGCTTTTCCTTCAGGAAGTCATAAGTGATGTCCAGCACCTGCCGGCTCCAGAAGGTGTCGCCGTGCAGCGCGCCGTCCACGCAGTACAGGTTTACGTCCGGCTGCAGGGGCTGCAGCTTTTCGTAGAACTCGGTGGCCTGACTGAAGGGGACAATCTCGTCCACCGTGCCGTGGAACAGCAGCATGGGCGGAATGTTCTTGCAGGTATCCAGGTAGTGCGTGGGGCTCATCAGCTTCAGGTTCTCCCGCTTGTTGCCCACAACGGCAATCAGGCAGTCCCGCAGCGTGGTGCCGGTGGGCGTGCCCTCCAGAATGGCGCGGGTGGTCTCAGCGTCGCCGAAGGTCTCCATATCGGTGGGCGCGTAGTAGGACACCACCGCGTTCACCGCGTCGCTGTAGCCTGCGTGTTCTTCGGTTTCAAAGGCGGGGTCGTCCCCGGTCAGGCCCACCAGCAGCGCCGTATTGGCGCCGGAGGAGGTGCCCATGACGGCCACACGGTCGGGCTGAATATGGAACTTCTCCGCGTTCTTTCTCAGGAAGCGGATGCCGGTCTTGATATCCTGCAGGTAGCAGGGAAAGGGATAGCCGTCCAGCGCGTTGCGGTAGTAGATGGACGCCACCACAAAGCCCTTCATGGCCAGCTCGCCCAGCTCCGGCTGGAACGCGCCCCGGTCCTGCTTGCCCCAGCCGCTGCCCTGCACGTACACCACCAGCGGGTAGGAGGGCATGACATGGGGAACCTTGGGCTCGCGGGGGACGAACAGCGTCATGGTGAGGCCGCCGTCCTTTTCGGAATAGCGCACGTTATCCGTCACGCGGCGGATACCGATCAGGTCGGGATTATTGGGCAGATGAATGATGGCCATAAAGGCGCCTCCTGTTCCGTAATCGCCCCTGCCGGGGATTTATTTTTACTGAATATCGCAGGCGAAGATGCGCACATCCTCCACACCGTTGGTGGCGGTGAAGACAATCTTGATCTCCTTCGCGGTCACATCCAGCGGCACCTTGACCAGGGAGTGGATGTTGTTCCGGCATTCGTAGACCTTCTTGCCGTCGGCGTACACGTCAAAGTCCTTTACCAGGGTGGCGGCCACCTTCACGCCCATGAAGTCGGAGCCGCGGAAGATGCGCTGGGAGAATACGCCCAGCTTGGGGTTGGGGGTGACGGTCTTGCGGGAGTAGTCCAGGTCAAACACCAGCCGCAGGCCGGACACCTTTTCGGCCTCGGGCAGGGTGAAGGTGATATTCCCGCCCAGGGGCAGGTAGATTTCATTGCAGTCGTCCGTGCTGCGGGGACGCTCCAGGCCGTTGAACAGCGTGGCCTGGTCCTTTTCGGACAGGTTGATGGCGGCCTTCTTTGTCAGCTCCGGCACCTCGCGGCAGGTCCACGGGATGAACGCACCGTCCTCGATCAGCGCCTGCTGCACCTCGGGGATGCGGGGGCCCAGCTCGTTGGGGTTCAGGCCGTTGGCGGCACAGAAGGCGGCGGCGGTGCCCATGCCCTGGCCGATCACGGCGCAGGTGGCCATGACGCGGGTGGAGGACATGGCGTCGTGGGTGGCGCTGATGTTGCGGCCCGCGAAGAACAGGTTCTTGATATTGCGGCTGTACAGGCAGCGGTAGGGAATGCCGTAGGGGCTGGCCGCGCCATGCATGATGGAGGCGATGCCCGTCTTGCCGTCGGCATAGAAGCCCATGGAATCATGGTCGTCCATCGGCCAGCCGCCGTAGGCCACGATATCGGTGAAGTGGCCGCCCTCGGACAGGTCGTTGGCGGTCAGCACATAGTCGCCCATGAGGCGGTTGGTCTCACGCTTGCCGGGCAGGAAGCCGATCCACTCGATTTCCCAGTTCTCCGCGCCGTGGTCGCCGTAGTTCTTGATATGGTCCCACACGCCGAAGGCGATCTTCAGCAGCTCGTCCCGGATTTCCTCGTTGTCGTGCAGGCAGTCCTGCATGCCGCCGAACTCCATCCACCACAGGTTGCCGCCGCTGGTGCCGATGGAGTGACTGCGGCCCACCTTTTCGTTCTTCTTGCTCTCCCGGTAGCTGTTGTCCTGCCGGAAGTCGTTGGTAATATGGGACGCCACATTGCGGAAGCTCTCGTCCGTCTCGTACTTGTACGCCCAGGGACGCGCCACAAAGGGGACGGGATGGTCGGTCTCGCGGGCCTGGATCAGCACGGAGTTGCCCATGGTCAGGCTGTCCGCCGTATCGGGGCCGAACTCCTCGCCGAACTCGCTGCGGGCCTCGCGGCCGTGGCGCATTTCCGCGCCGGACAGCGCGCCCAGGATGGAGTCGCCGCTGCAGTCCGCGAACAGCTTCGCCGTCACGGTAAAGAAGGTGTAGGTGGTCATCTGCCAGCCGGTCACGCTCTTGATGGTGCCGTCCTCGCACTTCATGTCAAACACGGAGCAGTTCAGCAGCAGCGTGATGTTCTTCTCCGCCTTGACCATTTCATACATCACGGAGTCGAACATCCGGGGGGAGCAGGTGGGGTTTTCGTAAATATTGTTTTCTTCCAGCTCGCTGATCACGCCGGTCTCCCGGTTGCCGTAGCCGTAGGCGCCGCGCACCCACATGCCGATCTCGCTGGAGGCGTTGCCGCCCAGCACGGGCCGGTCCTGAATCAGCACAACCTTGGTCCCGCGCCGCGCCGCCGCGACCGCCGCGCACAGGCCGGACAGGCCGCCGCCCACAATGCACAGCTCGGTATCCATGGACACCCGTTTCAGCATATCATTCATGGAAAAAATCCTCCTTGATTATCATAAATATACCCGTTTATCATACTATTTTTCGCTGGAAAAGTCAAACGGGAGGGAGACGCTCGGGGGATTTCATCCCCCGAAAGCCCCTGAGCAGGGAACTTGTTTCCTGCACCCTGTTCTTTTGGACAAGTTTCGGCCGCGCTGCCGCTTTGCGGCGGTGTCCCCCTCTTTCAAGAAAAACGGCGGAGCACCGATGGGACGCTCTGCCGCGAATCGCGTTTTCAGTTTACCGGAATCAGCAGCCGTTCCTGCGGCGGCGCACCGTAAAGGCAAATACCCCGGCGGAAATCAGCAGGGCGGCGGCGCACAGGGCAATGGGTCTTGAATCCCCGGTTTCGGGGGCAGGGTCGGGGGCCGGCGTAGGCGCGGGCGTGGGAGCGGGCACTGGCGTGGGCGTGGGCGTGACTTCCTTATGACCGATGACGGTGACCTCGGCAGCCTCAATCATCACTTCATCGGTAGCGGATATCGTAAACTTGCCGGCGTTGATATCCTTTATATCGATCAGGTCCCCGTTTTTGATTTCCGTAATGGCCGCCCCGGAAGGCGTACCCGGGCTGAAAAGCACAATCCCGTTAATGGCGCCCTGATTCCATGTGAGCGTAAAACGGACCTCATCAATCGTAATGCCCTCGTTGGCGGTTATGGAAGAACCGTAGAGGTCGTTGTACAAACGAAACCCGTCGCCATCCACACAGATAACATCCGGATCGTCGCAGTCAAGCTTCAGCGTAAAATACTCGCCGTTGCTGACATAGCCTCCGTATACGGCTTCAGACGGGGCGGTGAATGTTTCCGTGACCGTAACCGTTTCAGCCGCGGCGGAAAGGAACGGCACCGAGAGCAGCAGAACACAAAAAAGCACAGAAAGCGTCTTTCTCATGATAATTATCCTCCTGAATATAGTGCCTTTATTATATGCGATAAAACCCGCGTTGTAAAGAACGATCCCGCTTTTGCCGGATAGACGGGGGGAACGATAGGGGTCTCCGGCCCCTAAGACCCCGGGCAGGAGCCGGTAGCTCCTTGCCGGGGGCGGGCAGCCCCCCAACTTCTCCCGATCGCCCCCACCATTATACCACACGCATGCCTTCCGCCCGCCCGTTTTCGGGGCGGTTTTCCACAGGCGTTGATATTTTTAACAAAAAAACCCTCCCATGCCGGGAGGGATTCGTTTTATACGCGGGCGATACCGCACAGCTTCATTTCGCGAATTTGTTCGATGACCCTTTCGCCGAAGATCTGGAAGCCCAGGTCGTTGGGGTGGACCCAGTCCGGGGCGAAGAAGTCCTGATCCTGCGGCATATTCACATCGGCCACGGTGATATTGGGGTATTCCGCGGCGACGCGGCGGATGATATTTTGAGCGTCCTCCAGGGTGTAGTCCCGGGCCTTTTCCTTGTAGTGGAAGGACAGGTCGTTTCTCCAGATGGGCAGCAGCTGCAGCACGGGCACACCGGGGAAGAGCTCCGCGAGGCGCTTCATATACCCGCGCAAGCGCGCTTCGTAGGCAGCGGCGGTTTCCACCCCGGAATAATCGTTGGTGCCGTAGGCCAGCAGGATCAGGTCCGGCGCGTAGGGGATGGGCTCCGTCAGGCTGTTTTCGTAGAAGCAGTAGCCGCCCACACCCTGGTTCAGCACCTCCGCGTCCAGGGCGCGGGTCACCTTGCCCACCCAGGTATAGGCCGGGTGGCGGGCGATATACCCCTGCGTGATGGAGTCGCCGATGGCCAGGATCCGCGGCCGCTTTTCCGGCACGGGCAGCACCTTCGCGCCGTCTGCCACAGACACGGTCTTGATCACCGTTTCCACGCTCCAGGGCAGGAACACGGTCACCCGGTGCAGATCCCCGCCGGGCAGGGCGCAGGTCAGCGCCTGGCTCTTCAGGCCGTCACGGAACTGACTCATCACCATGGTGCCGTCTACGAACACGTCAAACCCGCTGAACAGCTGGCTGGTGGCCGCGAACAGGTCGTAATCAAACCCGAACCATTCGCTGTCCGTGAGGAAGTCCAGCGTGACATTGCTGGACGCGCGGCAGCGGCTGGGGAACGTTTCCCCGTCTATGCCGTAATTCTTCTCCGCCGCCTCCGTAAAGCGCCGGAAATGCAGATGCCCCTTCTCATCCGCCTCAACGGATAGGGCATTGTGTACAATCGAAAACAGCTGATTTCCTGTCAGTCTCATAAGCCGCTCCTTTTTTGAATTGATGGGGGACGAGGGGACGTTCAGGGGCGTCTGCCCCTGAAACCCTGAGCAGGGAGCATACTCCCTGCACCCTGTTATGGGGACGATATTGCGGAGATGCCTCGCGTCCCGCGAGATCATCTCCGCGGTTTATTTTTTATGAGATATACACGGTCGTAAGAAGAAAACTATGTTTTTCGTG
>JAZUDA010000229.1:0-1569 GCA_045639455.1 Clostridia bacterium
GGATGTTGCCTTCACGGCATTTCGCGGCGAAGCGGGCCATGCTTTTCCGCACGGGATGGTACATTTCCGGCTCTTCCAAACAGTTCAGCATGACGGTCAGGCCGCTTGCCTGCTTCGCCAGCGCCAGCAGTACTTCGCCGAGGGTGCCCGTGACGGTATCAAAGCCGTAGACAAATACCTGCCACCCTTCATACAGGCGCAGCTCCCGCAGACGTTTCGCCACCGCGTACTGGCGATCCTGCCCGTCCTGAAAGCGGCCGGAGAGAATGTCTTCATACGCGCGCCAGATCAGGCAGATGTCATCCAACTTGTCCCGGCTCATCATCAGCCCTTTGTCCCGGGCAAGCAGCAAAAGCTCTTCGGGCGTCAGGCCGGAGCCGGACTGTTTGAAGTCGGATATCAGGGAGCACAGCTTCTGAATGAAGCCGGGCTGCTCCGCGCCGTGCCCGTAATATTTCAGCTTTTTTTTGACCTTTGCCACGGCCTGGGCCATTGCCATCCGTAGGCCGTATTCATCCAGCGAACGCAGGGCGGAAGGACTCATTTCGTTCAGTACCCGTTTCGCCAGGCGGGTGGGGGATACCACCTGCACGTTGAAAAAGCCGGGCTTGTTCGCATAGTCCAGCAGCTGGCGCTCCGCCTCCAAAGTATACTGCTCCGGCACCAGCACCAGTACCTTCCGGTTTTGTCCGTCAAAGGCGCAGACCTGCTGCTTTAAGCTTTCCAGCAGAGAATCATACCGACCGCCCATCAATACCGCCATGCAAGTATCACCCGTCCTTCTGGTGCTTATTATGCCATAGCGCGCGGTTCTTTGTCAAACGGGGAAACAACGAAAATGTGTCCGTTTGAACCCGTGAACCGGAGCCGAAAGCCTGTGGAAAACTCTGCCGGATGGCGGGGCGCGCCTGTGGAAAAGTTTGAAAAAAAGCTTGAAAATACGGATGCTTTTTGATATGATGGAGAGGCCTGTGGAAAACTTTTTGCTTTTTCCACAAATGAGGCAAAGGACGGAGAAAAATGCCCGATGGACGCAACTGAACTGTGGAGCAAGGCCTGCCAGATGATGAAGGCGGAAATGACGGATATCGCCTATAAAACGTGGATTGAGAGTTCCCTGACCCCCATGTCGCTGGAGGAAAATACCCTCTGCCTGACGGTGGTCGCGGACTTTATGAAGCAGATGATTGAGACCAAGTACAAGATGCTTATCATCAACGCAGTCTCTCTCGCCGCCGGTCATCCGGTGATGATTGAATTGCTGACCGAAAAAGAGGCGGAGGAGCGCTCCGCAGGCCCGGATGAACCTGCCGTTATGCAATCCTTCGGCCTTGACCCTCACTATACTTTTGAGTCCTTTGTGGTGGGCAGCAACAGCCGTTTCGCCCACGCGGCGGCATTGGCGGTGGCAGAGGCCCCGGGCAAGGCGTACAACCCGCTGTTTATTTACGGCGGTGTGGGCTTGGGCAAGACGCACCTGATGCAGGCAGTAGGCCACTATGCCTATCGGCAGAACCCTAGCCTGCGGATTTGCTATACCACCAGCGAAGCCTTTACCAACGAGCTGAT
>JAZUDA010000230.1:0-8639 GCA_045639455.1 Clostridia bacterium
GCTATAGCCCAAATCTGGCAGACACGCCGTTTCTGGACTATGGGCTCACATGGGTGGAGACGTACCACAGCGAGTGCAATCCCATGCAGCGAAAGCAGTATGAGAGTTTCATTCGCTATGCAGCCGAACACATGCGGCCAACCTTGATCCGTGCCGTGAAGGCGACGGATATTCAGCGTCTGCTCAATACATTGTCAGGCTATTCCAGCAGCCACATCAGGAAATTCATATCTACCATCAAGGGCGTGTTCAAGGCTGCGGTACAGGATGGGATTATCCTTCACAGCCCTGCTGAAATGGCAAAGCCTCCCAAGGGAACGGCCGGCGGCCACCGGGCGCTGGAGAACTGGGAGAGAGAGCTGGTAGAAAGCACCTGCCTGGAACATGACTTCGGTCTTTGCGCCATGGTAATGATGTACGCGGGACTCCGGCGTGGAGAGATGTTGTATCTGGATGTCGACCGGGATGTGGATTTCAAGCGGAAGACGCTCACAGTCCGCGGAGCGGTCAGCTTCTGTGAAGGAAACCAAGGAATAATCTCCAATGGGAAAACGGAAGCAGCTCAGCGTGTCATCCCGATGCCAGATTGCCTTGCGGAGGTGCTGAAGGGCCATCACGGTCTGCTCTGCGCAAAAGCCAATGGAGAGACTATGTCAGAATCCGCTTTTGATAGAAAGTACCAGTCGTATATTGCCTTCTTGGAACGCAAGGTGAACGGATGTCAAAAGCGCTGGTACGGGCTGACGAAAGAGCATAAGGCGCTGCTGGCTGAAGGAAAGGAACTTCCTCCCTGGCAGGATGTTGACATCCGGTGCCATGATTTTCGTGTGATGTATTGCACGATGTGCTACGATGCGGGAATCCCGACTAAGACCCTGCAGGTCTGGATGGGCCACGCCGACACGAAGCTCATTATGGATGTATACACGAAATTGACTACCAAGAAGGAAATGACCGATGCAACAAAATTGAATGTTTTTCTTGACAATACAAGGAAAAATTCGCGCTGAGAGATTCTTGCTTTTTGACTACTTGTTGACTACTTACGGGTCGTAAACCTACGTGGAAATAGGTGGAAATGCGTTTCTGACGTGTCATTTTTGGAGGAAGGGATCACTTGCCTGAATCATGGAAAAGACACAGTAAAATGCAAGATGTGTCCAATAATATTACCATAATAGTCAAAAATACGCCCAAAAGCACAAAAAAAGAAGCGGTCTTTCAACCGCTTCTTTGGTGAGGCTGGCGGGATTCGAACCCACGACCTTTTGATTCGTAGTCAAACACTCTATCCAGCTGAGCTACAGCCCCATTGCTTATCCTCTCGAACAAGCTTGTATAGTATAACAGATGAGTTCGAAAAATGCAAGCCTATTTTTCACTTTTTTATAAAAGAAATGAAAAAAGCGAAAAAAACACTCGCCACAGTGGCAACTGGCCAGAGGAGGGCTTGCCAAAGGGGAAAAAGTCCGTTATGATAGAGATGGTTCGCCCAACGTGAAGGTAGGAATCTGTGGCGGAAAAAGGCCTGCGGGTTCCGCGGAGGATAGAAAGTGTTTGTCATAATCGGGGACGATTTCAGCCTGAAGAAAATCATGGAAAGCGGGCAGTGCTTCCGTGTCGCGGAGATGGATGACGGTTGGTATCGCTTTATCACGCTGCGCCATGTGCTGTATATCAGGCAGACAGGTGAGTGCGAGTACGAAGTGAAGTGTACCCGAGAAGAATGGGAGAACATATGGACGCCGTATTTTGATTTAAATCGGAATTATGCCTCGCTGCGGGCGAGTATCCCGGAAAAAGATTCCTTCCTTTCAAAGGCTGCGGAGGAAGGGCAGGGCATTCGGATCTTGAGGCAGAATCCATGGGAAACGCTGATTACGTTTATCATCTCCCAGCGCAAGAGCATTCCCGCGATAAAAAGTGCGGTAGAGAACTTGGCGGAGCGGGGTGGGGACGTCCTCCATACGCCTTTTGAAACGGTATACGCTTTCCCTGACGCGGTGCGGATGGCGTCTTTTGACGAAAAGCTGTTGACGGAGTGCAGGCTGGGGTATCGGGTGCCGTACGTGCTGTCCGCCATCGGGAACCCGATCGATCCGGAGGAAGCAGCGGCGCTGAATGATGAAGAACTGATTCGGCGTTTGGAAACCGTCAAGGGCGTGGGTATCAAGGTGGCAGGCTGCGTGGCGCTGTTCGCCTACGGGCGGATGGGTGTGGCCCCGGTTGATACATGGATTGGCAAAATCATCAAAAGCCAATACGGAGGGTGCTGCCCCTTCCGGGATTATCGAGGAGCGGCCGGGTTGTATCAGCAATATATGTTTTACTATGCGCAGCATCATAAGGACATCTTGAACGCGGATTAATAACAGGAGGCGTATCGGCATGGGCGAAGGAATCATGATCGCGGTGATTGCCGCGATTGTGTTGGTTAATCTGTTCTCTTTTTTCCTGATGGGCTTTGACAAACGGCGCGCGAAGCAGAACGGACGGCGTGTGCCGGAGAAAAAGCTGTTTCTGGCGGCTGCCTGCTTCGGCGCTGTCGGGGGTACGGCAGGAATGAAGCACTTTCATCATAAAACGAAGCACTGGTATTTCCGAGTGTTTTTCCCGCTGATGGCGGTGGTGCAGCTGGCGCTGCTGGTCGCGGGCGTGTATGTGTTTTTTATTGAATGACAATGGGAGGATGCTGTATGAGCAGGATTGATTTCGGTTCCAAGGCATACCTGACCCCGATGCCGGTGTTGATTATCGGCACCTATGACGCGCAGGGAGTCCCGAATGCCATGAACGCCGCGTGGGGCATGATTTCCGACTTCGGCGAGGTCAGCATCAGTTTGGGTAGGCACAAGACAACGGAAAACTTCGCCATTACGGGCGCGTTTACGGTCAGTATGGGTACGGAGAACACAGTGACTGCCTGCGACTATGTGGGCATTGTGTCCGGCGGAAGCGAGCCGGACAAGGTTCGCAAGGCGGGCTTGACCCCGGAAGCGAGCCGCTTTGTGAACGCGCCGCTGTTCCGGGAACTGCCTTTGGGGCTGGAATGCCGGGTGAAACGCTTCGAGGACGGCATTCTGGTGGGAGAAATTGTCAATGTATCCGCAGAAGAAACGGTTCTGACAGATGGGAAAATCGACCCGGAAAAGCTGCACCCTATTGCCTATGATCCGCTGAGCAAAAGGTATTACGCGCTGGGACGACAGGTCGCGAACGCCTTTGCAGAGGGTGCAAAGCTGAAATAAGATTATGAAAATAACGCCGCTCGCCATAGATTTGGCGGGCGGCTTTTAAATACGCAAAAACAGAAAATCAGCGGAACAGCTGATAGGGGATTCCCTTTTCCTCGAAGACATCGGGAAACATGCGCGGAGCAAGGGAGTCATCAAAGGTGGGGGCGTATGCCCGGTTCACCATCTCATATTTCGCCCCTGCTGCCCGCTGGTACGGCAGGAAATCGACCCGTACCAAAGACGGTGCGCCCTGCACCAGGGACGCAGCAAATTCAAAATGCGCCCGGTTGTCATTGACGCCGGGAATAATCGGCATGCGGAGTATAAACGGCGTTTCTCCCTGTACAAGCATCCGCACATGGCGGAGGAGCAAATCAAAGTCCGCACCGGTGTACCGGCGAAGCAGGACAGGGTCGGAGCATTTCCAGTCCATCATCACCAGATCGCAGGTCCGGATTGCGTCAAGGAAGATTTCGTCCGATACGGCTCCGCTGGTTTCAATCGCCGAATGAATTCCGGGCAGCGCGGTCAGTACCTCCTTCACAAAGGACCACTGCAGCAGCGGCTCCCCGCCGGAAAAGGTCACGCCGCCGCCGGATATGGCATATACGTCGCTGTCCTTGCGCAGACGCGCGGCAAGCGAATCCGCGGTGTAGCGTGTGCCTGCAATCTTGCGTAGGCCTGCCCGACAGACGGGCACGCATTGCCCGCAGGCGGTACATTGATCCGGGCTCGGGCAGACCTGCTCACATGCGCCGCAATGGGTACAGGCGGAGCGACTAACCATCAGCTCCGGCTCCACGCGAAGGCCCTCCGGGTTGTGGCACCACATGCAGTGAAGTGGGCAGCCCTTCATGAAAACCGTTGTGCGGATGCCTGGCCCGTCGAAAACGGCGAATTCCTTGATGTCAAATACGATTCCCGTCATACAAGCAGCTCCGTTCCATGTCATCATGCTTTACGCCGCGCGGTTTTTGGCTCTTTCAACCGAAGAAAGCGGATTCCTCTTTCAGCGGCCACGGGGCAAGGTACTTTTCCAGCAGGCCGCATTCGTCCAACGTTTTCAGGAGTGTATAGCGGCTGCGGTAATCCTTGCCGCACCACATGGACAGGTTCAGCAAATCCTCGGGGACGTGTTCCTCCTCCGTTGTGGTTTCTGCGCCGAGCCGATGCATCACATCCAGCAGGACGTTCACATCCGGCATTTCCGCGATGGCCGCCTTTAATTCGGCCTCGTGGCACTTGACGGCCTCCACCCTGCGGCGAAGCTCAGCGGGCTCCAGAAAATCTTCCGGGTATTCCCGCATAATTTGCTGGCTTGCCTCCTCGCCGAAGCAGCGCAGCAGCCACTCCTGCCGCTCCTGCCGGATCATCGCGGAGGCAACGGCCGAATCAGGGTCAAGCGAGCTCAGCTCCTCCCCTGCAAAGCGCCGGAACAGGGGCCAAATCAGCAGCGTGGCAACACCAACGGACGCTCCGTGCATAGGCGGGGTCAAGCCGCGGGCAATCATCTTCATTTCCCAGATTTGCGCGATGGCGTGCTCTATGGAGGCGACCGCCCTCGTGTTGCCCACAATCATGATGGTTACGCCCGCCAGCAGCAGCGCCTCAATCAGCGCCTTCATGCCCTTGCGGGTCTTGGCGGCGATTTCGTCCACGTTCTCAATCACCAGGGACAGCGCGTCATCCAGCATATCCACGCAGGCGTCGCAGCAGGGCTCCCCGTTCACGATATGCCCGATTTGCCAATCCACCTTGGCGATATACTTGCCCAGCACATCCCCGGCGCCGCTGGCAATCATGGGCATGGGCGCGGTGGCCAGCACGTCCAAATCGCAAACAATGATCTCCGGGCAGACGGCGGGCCGCTGGATTTTGTTGCCCCGGTGCAGGAGCGGCGCCACCACGGAGGTATAGCCGTCCATGGAAGGAGCGGTGCCTACCGCCACAAAGGGCAGGCCGGTACGCTCTGCGTTGATGCGGGTGGTGTCGGTCACACTGCCGCTGCCGACGCTGATGAGAAACTCGGTTTCGCGGGTAATGGAGACAAGCACCTCGCCCACGGACAGGTTATCCGGCATCACATGCTCCCGGTGCATTACGCAAGGAATCACGTCAAAGCCGGCGTCCGTCAAGGCCTTGTGTACGCGCTCACCCGCCACACGGTAGGTATTGTCATCTGCCACCAGTACGCAGTGCGTTCCCAGATTTCTTTTGCGGATAAAGGCGGGCACATTGTCCAACAGCCCCTCACCCACATAAATGTCCTTGTCAACGGCATGATGTACGCCGCCGCATTCACACTTTACAGGCGGAAACACCATCCGTCCGTCCGACTCATAATAAAAATTCGTCTTCATTGCTTCTGACCTCACAGTCTGCCCCTGGTTTCACATGGACCGAGTCCCGCACGCGCAGCACAGTCGTCCTTTTAGGAAAAATTATAAGGAAGACGGCGGGAAAAGTCAATCGTTTTGTCTTTATTCTCCTTGAAGTGTATCCCATACCGTTATTGACAAAGAACCGCTGGGTGATGTATCATTTTCAGTGTCGATGATGGATATATTCATTCGTGTAAACGGGAAGAAGGTACAGCTATGAAGCTCTCATTTGAATACGGAAACGGCATGATGGCGGCGGAACTGCCTGACAATACGGATATTTTCATCCCCGGCGAAACGGTGCCGGATCCTCCCTGCCTGCCCCAAGACTGGGACAGCCTGTATCATGCCACGCTGGACAGCATTCGCCATCCCATTGGCATGGAGCCGCTGACGAAGCTGGCTCATAAGGGCAGCAAGGTGGTATTTGTGATTCCCGATATCGTAAAGGGCGGCTGCCAGCCTACGAGTCACCGCAAGGTGGCCATTACCGCTTGCCTGGACGAGTTGTACAGCGCGGGCGTGGAAAAGAAAGACATCCTGCTTCTGTTCTCCAACGGGCTTCATCCCCGCGCCAGCGTGCCGGAAATGAAGCAGATTCTGGGGCAGGAGCTGTTTGACGAATTCTACGGGACGGACCAGATTACCAGCCATGACAGCGAGGATTACGAGCACCTGGTTGACCTGGGCTTTACGCCCCAGGGGGACCATGTTATCCTCAACAAGTACGTCTATGACGCGGATGTTGCCATCCTGATAGGCCATACGCAGGGCAACCCCTACGGTGGATATTCCGGCGGGTACAAGCACTGCGCCACCGGCATCACTCACTGGCGTTCCATCGGCGCACACCATGTGCCGAAGGTCATGCACCGGGACGATTTCGTTCCCGTTTCCACAAACAGCCTGATGCGCAACAAGTTTGATCAGCAGGGCATGTTCATGGAAGAAAAAATGGGCAAGAAGTTCTTCTGCTGCGATGCCGTGCTGGATACGAAGAGCCGCCAGATTGAAATCAATTCCGGCTATGCGAAGGAAATGGAGCCCATCAGCTGGAAGACCGCCGACAAGCGCACCTATGTACATTGGGCGGAAAAGAAATACGACGTGGTGGTTTTCGGCATGCCAACCAACTTCCATTACGGCGACGGCATGGGTACCAATCCCATTCAGATGATGCAGGCGCTGTCGGCACAGGTGATTCGCCATAAGCGGGTGCTCAGCGACAAGTGTGTCTTTATCGTTTCAAGCGTCTGCGATGGGTATTTCCACGATGAACGCTGGCCGTATCTGCGGGAGCTGTACGACCTGTTCCAGCACGATTATATGAATACCCTGGCAGATATGAACCGCTACGGTGAATACTTTGCCACGAAGGAGGAGTATATCCGCAAATACCGCTTCGCAGGGGCGTTCCATCCCTTCCACGGCTTCTCCATGATGAGCTGCGGCCACATCGCCGAAATGAACACCAGCGCGATTTACATCGTGGGCGCTCGGGAGCCGGGCATTGCCCGCAGCATGGGGCTGAAGACAAGGGCAACCTTCGAGGAGGCGTTGGAGGACGCAAAGCGGAAATATGTGGGCGAAAATCCCAATATTCTGGCGCTGCCCCGTACCTTCACTACTGCCGCGGTGCATCTGTGCATGAAGGACCCGGCGCTGGACGGTATGCCGATCGGCGGCTGTCCTATCGGCGGAAAGTAACAAAAACAAATACGCGCCCGGAAACCGTTCTTTCGGTTGCCGGACGCGCTTTTATTAAGAAAAAATCAATCGACAAACAGCGGAATCAGCTTCTGTGTATCCACATGGACAGGGCCGTAGGTGGTCATCTTGATGTGAGGAATGACGGGAAGGGACACGAAAGCGGTGGCCATGAAGCACTCCAGCGCGCCGTGGGCGCCCAGGTCAATTACGGTCTGGCGGAGCAGACGGTTCTGCTCGGCGACAGTCTCGGCGTTTTCAGGGCTCATCAGCCCGGCAATGGGCAGAGGCAGGCGGGCCAGCACCTTGCCGTCCGCCACAACGGCGGAGCCGCCGCCCATTTCCCGCACGGTATTGGCGGCAAAGGCCATATCATCATCGCGAGTGCCGACGATAATCAGATTGTGCGCGTCATGGGAAACGGTGGAGGCAATCGCACCCCGGGGCAGGCCCAAACCGTGCAGGAAGCCCAGGCCGATGTGGCCGGTGTGATGATGGCGCTCCGCTACGGCCAGCTTCAGCAAATCCCGTTCCGTATCAATCCCGTTGTTTTGCTTCCAATTGACGTTGAGCTGTTCTTCTTCCGTCAGCAGCTGGCCGGGCAGCAGATGGATGACGCGGCATTTTTCGCCTTTGGGCTCAATGAAAAACTGTTCCGGCGTAAAGGCATCAGTATGCATGGAATGGGTGACGCGTCCCGTCAGTTCCGCGTCCACAGGAGGCATTTTGAAGGAAAGCGCGGCACCGTTTTCGGCGACAAGTTGCCCCTTCGTATATACTGCCTGTACGTGAACGGTGTCCAGGTCGTCCAGCACCAGCACATCCGCCCGCCAGCCGGGCGCGATAGCGCCCTGACGCCGCAGTCCGAAGCACTGGGCTGCCTGAAGCGAGGCCATACGGATGCCGGTCAGGGGTGATTTGCCGTTTTGCACCGCGGTGCGGATAATGTCGTCAATATGTCCGCTGCGCAGCAGATCTGCCGGGTGACGGTCATCCGTGACCAGCAGACAGCGGCGGGTGTAGGGTTCCTCAAACAGGGGAAGGAGGGGAATCAGATCACGGGCGGCGGTGCCCTGGCGAATCATGACCCACTGTCCCTTGCGGAGCCGCTCCATCGCCTCATCGGCGGTGGTGCATTCATGATCATCGGAAACGCCGGCGGCAATGTACTGATCCAGGCCGTGCCCGGTCAGGAGCGGAGCGTGTCCGTTCACGGTACGCCCGGCACCACGGGCATCGCGAATCTTGGCGTAAATATCGGGGTCGCCGGCAAGCAGGCCGGGATAATTCATCAATTCGCCCAGGGCAACCACCC
>JAZUDA010000231.1:0-3426 GCA_045639455.1 Clostridia bacterium
TCAGCCATCCGATTTTCTGCGGATCAGATTGCCGAGGCCCGCACCCGTCTGACCGGACTGAGTCTGTACGATTACCAGATGCAGACGCTGCTCCGCTCCACGCCGGAGGCACTCAACGATCTGGAAACCACACTGACCGCCGCGGTGAAGAATACCATGAGCTCCACCGTGCGGGAGGGACATGAATCAGAGGCCATTTCCTCTGTTCTTCAGGTGGTTGGCTACAAGACCGAGACGAGCCTGCTGCAGAATGTGGCATCACCGTTGCTGCGCACCGCACTTCATGCCAATATGGTGATTGACGAGGAAACCACCGCACTTGCCCGCCAACGGGCCAGCGAAGCAGTTGAGCCGGTGATTTACAAGCAGGGGCAGAATATTGTGCTGTCGGGCGAACAGGTGAACGCCAATCAGTTGGAAATGCTCCGCTCTCTGGGTTTGCTGGACGATGACAGCGCGGACCTGACCATCTATGTGGGTGCTTTCATGATTGTGCTGGCCGTTTTGGTCACGCTGGGCTTCCTGCTGCGAATTTTCGCCGGCGATGCGCTGAACTGCTTCCGGAAGTATACGGTGATGGCAGTAACCATGGTGATTACCATGGGCGCGTGCGCCGCGTTGATTCCCGTTAATGTTTATCTGGCGCCGATTCAGCTGACCGCCATGATGATGGTGGTTCTGCTGGGTAGCCGTGTATCGTTCTTAAGCAATATTGCCATCGTTCTGATGGTCTCCGCCATGGCAACCGGCAGCACTTCCGCCAGCAACACGGATGTGGTCTGCTTCATGCTGGCCAATCTGCTTTCAGGCGCTGTAACCTGCCTGATGCTTCGCCGGAAGCCGCAGCGTCTGAGGGTGTTGATTTGCGGGGCGTGCGCTGCGGCAGTTCACCTGTTTGTAATGCTCGCAGCGGGCCTTTTGACCAATACGGATATCAACCGGGTGTTCTCCAACGCACTGTGGAGTATGCTGGGCGCGATGATTTCCGCCGTATGCACACTTGGGCTGGAGCCTGTAATGGAATCCCTGTTCAGTATTCCGACCGCCTCCAAGCTGCTGGAGCTGTCGAATCCCAATCAACCGCTGATGCGCCGGCTTCTGCTGGAGGCACCGGGCACCTACCACCACTCCATCATTGTGGCGAACCTGGCGGAGGCAGCAGCGGAGGCAATCAATGCCAATCCGCTGCTTGCCCGCGCGGGCGCGTATTACCACGATATCGGGAAGCTGAAGCGGCCACTGTATTTCAAGGAAAACCAGATGGGGGAGAATCCCCACGATCATACTGACCCCTACGTTTCCGCGGCGATTGTTACCTCCCATACTTTGGACGGTGTGGCGCTTGCTCAGCAGCATCATCTGCCGGAGGAGATTCAGCAGATTATTGCCCAGCATCACGGTGATACGCCGACGATGTTCTTCTACCACAAGGCGGTACAGTTGTCCGAGGGCAAGCCGGTGGATGTGAAGCGCTTCCGCTATGAGGGGGAGCGGCCCACAGGCAAGGAGGCCGCCATCGTCATGCTGGCGGATACGGTGGAGGCCGCTGTCCGTTCCATGAAGGATCCCACACCGGAATCCATCCGGGAAAACATTGAGAAGCTGGTGCGCGGGAAACTGGAGGACGGCCAGATGAACCACGCGCCTGTCAGCTTCCGGGATATTGACCGGATTTGCAATGCATTCGCGGAGGTGCTCAAGGGCGCATTCCATGAGCGGATTGAGTACCCGAAGGTAGATTTGAAGGAAATGACCGCTGAGCAGGAAAAGCCGGCAGAAGAAACAGAAACGGCGGAGAATGCCGGTGCCGCAGAGAATGTGGCGGAGGAGAAGACGGAATGATTATCGATTTGGAATGGGAAAACTGTCCGGATTCCTTTCTCCGTCTGCTGCAGCAGGCGGCCGATGCCGCGGAAAAAGCCGAGGGCGTAAAGAAAAAAACGTCCGTTCATCTGCAAATTACAGACGACGATACGATTCATGAGGTGAACCGTGAATATCGCGATGTAGACCGGGCAACGGATGTGCTGTCCTTTCCCACTGTTTCCTATCCCACGGGGCATACTGCCGGAAGCGCGGAAAAAGCCCTGATGCAATCCTGGGACGCGGAAAGCGGCAGCGTTTTCCTGGGCGATATCCTGATATCCATGGACCATGCCCGGGAGCAGGCTACGGAATACGGCCATTCCCTTGAGCGTGAAGTAGCTTATCTGTTTACCCATGGACTTTTTCACCTGATGGGTTATGACCACATGACGGACGAGGAAAAGCGCCCCATGCGTGCAATGGAAGAAAAAGTCCTCACCGCCATCGGGGCGACCCGGGATGGCGAATAAAAGAATGAAGATGTCCTTTGAAGGAGGAGATTACGATGGCAGCCAATGAACAGTTCCGCTCCGGCTTTATTACGATTGCCGGCCGCCCCAATGTAGGCAAGTCCACACTGATGAACGCGATGATCGGCGAAAAGGTGGCGATCATCAGCCCCAAGCCCCAGACGACCCGCAGCCGGATTATGGGTATTGTGACCGATGAAAACAGCCAGATTGTCTTTCTGGATACCCCCGGCATGCATACCGCCCGCACCAAGCTGGGCGAATACATGATGAAGACCGTTCAGGACGCGCTGAGCGAAATGGAGGGTCTGATTGTGATGGTGGACGCGACCGCCGTTGGCCCTCACGATCGTTCCATCGTGCATGAGCTGGCAGAGAAAAAATGCCATAAAGCGCTGGTTCTGAACAAAATCGACCTGATGCCCCGTGAAAAGTTGCTGGGGCTGATTGATTCCTTCCGTGAGGAGAAATATGACGCCATCATTCCCGTCAGCGCGAAGACCGGCGATGGCCTGGATGAGCTGAAAAAACTGCTTGTTTCTTTCCTGCCGGAGGGGCCGAAGTATTTCCCGGATGACATGATTACTGATCAGCCGGAGCAGTTTATCTGCGCGGAAATCATCCGGGAAAAGGCGCTGCTTCATCTACGGGACGAAGTGCCGCACGGCATCGGCGTGGAGATTCTGGGCTTTCAGAAGCTGTCTGACGGTCTGACCGAAATCAACGCCACGGTCTATTGCGAGCGGGAGGCCCATAAGGGGATTATTCTGGGCAAGCAGGGCAGCATGATTCGCATCATCGGCTCAGAGGCCCGGGCGGATATTGAAAAGCTGCTCGATACCCATGTGAACCTTCAGTTGTATGTGAAGGTCCGTCAGGATTGGCGCAACCGTGTGGGTGACCTGAAGATGATGGGTTACGATAACAAATAACGCGGAAACATATCATTGCCCGGAAGGCAGAAACGCCCCGGGCTTTATTGATGGAGAAATGTTGACAAGTGACCATGCGGTCACTATAATAGACGGTGTCCATTTGGTCACCATCCCGTAACGGAGGCAGTTATGGAAAACACAACAAAAGAAAAGAT
>JAZUDA010000232.1:0-3267 GCA_045639455.1 Clostridia bacterium
CGTCATCCATGTTGGTGTTCAGGTAGGTATCAAGGTTCTCCTGGAAGCGAACGGTTTCCCACAGAACGCCGTCCCAAATGGAGAAGTTGAAGTCGGGATTCCGACGCTTGTTGTTCAGCTGCATTTCCAGCAGGAGGCCGCTTTCGTTCACGTTCCGCTTGGACATGTGGCAGCTGGCACCAACCACGTGCATCTTTACTTCGGAACTGGAAGGACCGCCGAACATGGAACGGTTCTGCACAATTGCGGTCTTCGCGCCGCCGCGTGCGGAAGCCAGCGCGGCACACATGCCGGACAGACCGCCGCCGATGACAACAACATCGTAGTTTTTCTCAACATGATGAATGGACATAGTGAAATCCCTCCATATTGTAATTTATTCGCCGTATAGAAAAGCATTTAGCTTTTTCACGCATTTGGAAAGGTTGGGTACCATGACGGCGGCACCGTTGATGGTTTGCCCCTGATAGTACCCCGCAGCGGGAATCGTGATTTCGGAGAATTCTGCGTATTTCGCCTTGAAGGCAAGGGGAATCAGCTTAATCAGGTCAGACAGGGTCAAATCGGTAATGACCTTGTCGATATTATCGGTAACAAGGTTGCAGATAGAGGCGAAATCCATCTTCATGATTTTCCGGAATGCGCTTTCGATGACCCTGCGCTGCCGGTTCGTTCGGACAAAGTCGCTGTCCAGCTTCCTGATGCGGCAATAGCTCATGGCCTGCTTGCCGGTCAGGTTTACGACACCGTAGTGATCCAGCACACCATCCTTGGAATCCACACCCGTCATGTAATTATAGTATTCCAGGATACCGTTGAGCTTTTTCAGCCCGTCCTTGGTCACCTCAACCTCTACGCCGCCGATCGCGTCAAACAATGCAATCAGCGATGAAAAGTTGACGGACAGGTAGGCATCCACCGTGATGCCGAAGTTTTCTTTGATGGTTTTCAGTAGCAAATCGGGCCCGCCGTAGGCGTAGGAGGCGTTGATGCGCCCGTAGCCCGCGCCGGGGATTTTCAGGTAGGTGTCCCGCATGAAGGAAACCATCTTGATGGTCTTCGCGGCGACATCAATCTGCAGCAGCAGGATAGTATCGCTACGGCCGCGCCCGGTCAGCGTATAGGAGTCAAAACCAATCAGTAGCAGATTGAAGACGTCCACATCCGGCACTTCGAAGTCGTCCGGCATAACCAGGAAAGAGGCATATTCACTCTCTTCCTCAGGTGTGATTTCCGCCATCAGCTCCAGCAATTCCTCCTGCGTCATTTCCTGCTGCCATTCCAGCGCGAAGGCGGTCAGCGGCAGAAAAAGAACCAGCAGGATACAAAGCAGTTTTCGCATGGAAACGGTTCTCCTTGCATTCGTCAAACATAATTCCGGTCAAAGGTAAGGACACACAGATAAGTAGGATCCAGTTCCTTGGCATAGGCGCGGATTTTTGCCTCCAGCTGCGCCTGCTCGTGATAGGAAGCGGGCATCAGCACATCAAAAATCAGGTTGGTGGCCTTTTCGCCGGGAACAATGCGGAAATCGTGCAGCTTCAGCTCCGGATGAACGGTCTGAATAAAATCGGTCATCTTTGCCTTCAACTCGTTCACCAGCGGGTCATCCGTCACAATGGGGTCCATATGGATGCAGATGGGCACGGAAAGCTCTTCCAGAATTTTTCTTTCCAGCGTGTCGATGATTTCATGGGAAACAAGGATGTTTTCGGAGGCGGGAACTTCCGCGTGAATGGAGGCGAAGCATCGGCCGGGGCCATAATCATGAATCACCATGTCGTGAACACCCAAAATCCCGGGGGTGGAGGTGATGATATTGACCAGCGAGTTGGCCAACTCGGGGTCGGGTTTTTCACCAAGGATACGGTCCATGGTTTCTTTGAAAACGCCATATCCCGCCCGCATGACCAGGATGGAAACGACAACGCTCATCCAACCGTCCAGCGGCAGCTTGAAATAATAGCCTGCCAGCATGGAAATTACAACGGCTGAGGTGGCGATTACATCGCTGACGGAGTCCTCGGCCGCGGCAAGCAGGGTGGCGGAGTTGATGGGCTTGCCTACCTTTTTGTAGAAGAAATACAGCCAGCCCTTGAACGCGATACTGAGTACCATCAGCACCAATGTTACGGGGGACAGGGTAAGCATCTCCGGGTTTTTGATGCCCTCAATGCCGGAGGAAAACAAATCCAGCCCCATGTGAATAATCAGAAAGCTGACAATCATGGCGCCGATATACTCCATCCGGCCGTGGCCGAAGGGATGATCCTCATCCTCGGCTTTCTGGGACAGACGGACGGAAATAAGGGACACGATCGAGGACCCGGCATCCGACAGGTTGTTTGCTGCATCGGCGGCGATGGCCAGAGAGCCGGTCAGCAAACCGATTAGGTATTTCATCCCGGCCAGCAGCAGATTGATACAGATCCCCACAATGGAGCCCAGTACGCCGTAAGCTGTGCGGACAACGGGGTTCTTAATGTCCTCATGGTTTTTCACAAAGCGTTGAATCATCCATTGCGTCATGGCGGGTCATCATACCTCCGGTAAATGATATACAATTTATTATATCATTTTTCTTTTGAATTTGCAAAGAAAAAACGCCCGCGAAATAATCTCGCGGGCGAATCTGTAGTAGGAAAACCTTTACGCGTCAGCCCCCATGCGGTATACATGGCGCAGCGAAGGATATAGCTCCCGGTACAGCCGGAAGGACGCCCGGCAGCCGGGCAGATGGGACGCGACCGGCAGACACTCTTTTTCCTGCTTCAAAGATTTCAGCGCGTCCTCGGGGGACTTGTAGAGTCCCAGCCCCAATCCGGCAATCAGCGCGGCACCGTAGGCACCGCCATCTTCCGCGGCGGAAACCGTATGCACGGGCAGCTCAAAAATATCCGCCTGCATCTGTAGGAAAACATCGCTCGCGGCCCCGCCGCCGGAGGCAATCACGCTGTCGATTTTCACAAAGGAGCGGTAGATATCCACAATCTGCCCCAGCGAGAATACAATTCCCTCCATTACGGCACGGACGATATCACTCTTCCTGGTATTCAGGCTCAAGCCGTACAGCACCCCGCGGGCATTCGCGTCCGGGTAAGGACACCGCTCGCCGGAAAGATACGGCGCGAACACGATGCCGTTGGCACCGGGCGGGGACTGAAGTGCGAGCTCATCAAGCAGGGCGTAGGCGCTGCGCCCCTCCTTACGGGCACGAAGAACGATATCCTGCCCCAACTCGTCCCGGAACCAGCGCAGCGCGCCGCC
>JAZUDA010000233.1:0-3527 GCA_045639455.1 Clostridia bacterium
CCAGTCACCTATACGAATCAGTACTGTCACGGGGGCCAGACGGGGAATGGTCGTCAGAATCATGCATTCTGTTGAGCTGTCAGCGCGCAGGTTCAGCGTACCGAAACCGGTCAGCACCCACGCTGTGTCAGAGGTGGAGGAGAACGCGAGGAACTTGGTCATCACGTATCCGGTCACACCATTATAAGATACTTTACACCAAGTATCCCCATAAATCAAGACCTGCACGGTGGCAAAGCGGGGGATTACCTTTATTACCTGTGCGGATGAGGATCCGGTACGGCGCAGGTTCAACCCGCCGGAGGCTGTTTGCACGGTTGCTTCCCCGCTGACCGGATCAGGTGCGGGAGACACCCCTGCGGACAGATAACGGCTCATGATGTAGCCTGGGGTGCCGTTATATGTTACCTGGCTCCAGGTACCGTCATTCCGTGTCACTTTCACCAGAGTGCCATTGCGCAGCCGCATCAAAATATCCGTGCCGGTGGAAGGACCGCGGCGGAAATTGACGGTGGAATCAGCACCGGACAGCGTCACATACGCATCGAATGCCTCGGAGGGCTCAACAGGCGTTACGGGATTGATGGGTTCAGAACCCCCACTGCTTGTCAGAAACTTTGTCATAATATAGCCGGTCTGCGTGGCGTAGGTCACCTTGCACCAGCCGTTGTTGTCGGAAAGCACGGTTACGCTGGTGCCGTGACGGAGGCGGGCCAGAATCTGTCCGCCTGTGGAGGGCTTGGCGCGGAAATTGACGGTTTCGTCCGTGTGGGGCAGGGAAACGCTGCACGTGCCGGCAAGGCCGGTGCCGGAAGGCTTGTCACCGCTGTCCAGGAGGGAAGTCATGGCATAGGCGACCGTGTCGCCAAGACGGACAAGGCTCCAGCCGTCGGAGCCGTTTTCGAGGATCTCCACCACGGTGCCGTTGTTCACAGTACGGATGACGGAATGGCTTGTACTGGGGCCGGAACGCAGGTTGATGTAGCCGTTGCCGTTGACCGTGGCAGTACCGATGACGGTCTTTCCGTCCGCGTTCAGGGAGGCGGGGGAGGCTGTGACGGGCGCGGCGTTGTTTTTCAGCACGCCTTGGGTAAATGCATATTTCGTCCGGCTGCAATCTGTAAAATAGAAGCCTAAAATCTGCTCATACGGGATACCGGCACCGCTCATCTGCATGGCACCCCGCTGGCTCAGGCCGATGCCGTGGCCGTACCGCCGCGCCTGCAGGCTGAAGCCGTTATTCGTTACAAGAATCCTCCACAGCTCGTTCTTACCGCTTTTGATGCCGAGGCCCAGAATGCTTTCCAGTTCATTGAATACATCCAGGGAAACAATGGCGTTCACCTGTCCGACACCCTCGTCCGTACAGGCCGCAGTCACAGTCAGCCTGGTGTAAATCCGGCTGGGAGCGGGGTAGAGCGGCGAAGTCAGAACCATAGAGCTGACCGTGTTGACAACGGTGTTTTCCTCCGTGGCGGCGCAGCCCTGGGAAGCCAGCGCGGAAACGGATTTCGTTTTCAGCAGGGAGAGGAAGGCGGCGTTTACGGCAGAGTCGTTACAGTTTTTCGGAATAAAGGCGGTCTTTACCGTGGATTGAGGGTTTGCCAGGTCATAGGGGTCATCCTTGACCGCCAGGTAAGGGTAACCGGACACGCCCCAGGCGTTTGCCGCGGACTCTGTCTGTCCGCCGTTGGAGGCGGAGTAGTAGGCGGAACAGACCTCACCGTTGTAGGTCAGCACCATGCCGGCGGTGGCGTCCACGGCAGCATTGCACGCGTCATAGCCGGATGGCAAGCCGTAGTAGACCTGATCGGAGGAGGTATCCACCAGGTCGTAGAGAGAGGAGGCACGCCCCTGCATTTTCTTCAGCGCGTAGGTACGGGCCACCACAGCCTGCGCCTTCAGCGCCTCGGCGCCGGCGCTGTTGCTCATTTCATAGGGCAGAACGCCCTTCAGATAGGTTTCGATATAGACATAGTTAATGACGTATAGCGTATAGCCCGTGGTGCCCCGGGAGACAGTCAGCAGGAAATCCCCCGCATAGGGGATTGAGGCGTAGGAGGACTGGGAAATCAGCATACAACCGTCCACGGAGAAGGAGCGGGAAATGGTGAAGGAAGAGCCCATCGCTGCGGTAACACCGTTGCAGGAGCAGGTCAGGTTGCCTGTCTCCGGGGCGAAATTCACCGTGATGGTATCGCCGGAGGATACGTTCGCGTTCAGATTGCCGCCGATGGTATAGCCGCTTTGGGCATGGAACGTCAGCGTTGCCGGGTTATTCAGTGACTCCAGCAGCACACGGACCATACCGTTGCTGCTTTGCGTACCGGCAGTCAAGGGGGCGGCGGTCAGCCCATCCGCGACGGCAATCCCGGAAAAGGCAAGCAATAGCGCAAGAATCAGTGCGAAAAAAAACGGTCGGCGGGAACGGTTCATAAGGTATCCTCCCAAATGAATACAATTCGTCTATATTATTGTAACATTTTTGAAATTATTATGCAAATGTTTTTTGATAAAAACAAGGGTTTCTCTTGCCAGACCGGCACAAAACGGCTATACTGAAACGGAAAAGAAAAAGGGAGGGACGGACATGGCACAGATGCTTGCGCTGTGGGACTTTGACGGCACAATCGCGAAGGGAGACTCTGTCTTTCCCTGGGTGCGTCTGATGATCAAAAAAGGCGAAATGAAACCTGCCGATCTGGCGCGCATGGCGGCGGCGTTCCTCCGCTGGCGGCTGGGCCGAAGCGATATTCTGGCCTTCAAGGAGACATCGACCGCCTTCCTCAGGGGAAAATCAGAAGAGGAGGCGGACACACTGGGTGAGGCGCTGTGGCGCGAAGTCCTCTCCAAACGGCTGTATACCGATTCTGTGACGGAAATCCGCCGCCAAAAGGAGGCGGGTATCCAAGTCATCATCGTGTCCGCCTCGACGGATTGCTATATGCGTACGGTGGCGCGGGAGCTGGGTGCGGACGCCCTTCTTTGCACCCGCTGCGAAACGGATGAAGCGGGCCGATATACGGGCCGCCTTACGGGTAATAATTGCCGGGGCGAAGAAAAGCCCCGCCGAATCGCGGCGTATCTTGCGGAACATGGTATGAACGACTCGGAAATCATATCTGCCTGGGGGGATTCCTTCGGGGACCTGCCGATGCTTTCCATGGCGAAAACGGCACACGCAATAAACCCCCGCCGGAGGATGCGAAAGAACCTGCCGGCAGGGGCGATAATAGAACGTTATTCGGTTTGATCAGGGACACGCGGCGGCAAAGGCCTGAATGAAGGCCGGATTGGTCCAGGAGCCGCAGGCAATCAGTGGGGCATCCCTTACGGCAAGCTGCAGCGCGATGCCGTTATCCAGGGAAATCAGCAGTGTCTGCGGCGCACCGTCAGGGCTTCCGCCCGCGCTCACAAGAGAGGATTTGGACAGCAGCGTATCCGTCAGGGCGGAAAGCGCGGTGCCGTCTGTGATGGTACCCACGCCGCTCAGCTCCATGCCGGTCACATGACCGGCGATTTTAATT
>JAZUDA010000234.1:0-6023 GCA_045639455.1 Clostridia bacterium
GTTTCCACCGTATAGGTGCTGGTCAGGGACGCGCTGAAATTATTCGCAATTGATTTGCCGGAAATATCAAAAACCAGCACTCGCCGTGATTCCACACCGGGTCGGATGCTGACAGGCAGCAGGTAGAGCAAGCGTCCCTCCTTCAACAGAGCATCGTCTGAAAAAAACTCGCCTTCCGTCACCCTGCTCATGGCGGCAAGAAAGGCTGAACCGTTCACCTCGGGGACAACCATGCGGCAATACTGTTGAATGGATCCCCAACTGCTCAAGTATGAGTCATTTTTGTAGGATGAGAGTATTTTTCCGCTTTTGTTGAAATACAGACTGATACCGGACACCAGAGGCAGACTGATGGAATAGCCGTGAATCATGTCCATTGCGGAAGGACCCTCCAGTTGGCTGTAGGTATATCCCTCAGGATTCTGCTGCACATATTGCTCATAGGTGTAGGGGGTCGCGTAGCAATAACGGCCGATGGCCTTGAACTGTGTGATGTAGGATTCCAGGGACTGACTAACGCTGTCCGCCACATTGGCAAATACGCTGTCAGTCACTCCCTGCAGATGCTGATAGCTTTTAGACGAAATCAAAACAGTAGAGGACAGGGTAACCATAAAAACCACCAGAATACCAATGGCAATCAGGCGTACAAGGAAGCGGTGCTTTGCAAAAAAAGCGTATGTCCTGCTTTCGTTTTTACAAATAGTACGATTGTGTTTCATGCAGATTTCTCCGTTTTTTACACTTTTGTCAGGCAAATCTCGTGGATAATGTATCATACCGTCCACAATTTTTCAATCGGATTTCGCTCAAAAATGGTATTTTCTTTGAGAAAAGTACTATTTTCAGCAGGCGGTAGGCTTCAATACATAGGAAATATAATTATGATTGACCTTTATGTAGAAAGAATGGTAGAGTACGCACGTTGACAAATGTGATAAACCAACATTAAAGCGAGGGGGAATAAGATGAAAAAAGAAAGTATCCTGCAGGGGAAAAAGCACCGTTCTCTCGCACTGAGGATTTGGGACGCGCGATATATCTATCTGCTGCTGATTCCGGGGCTGGTCTATTTCATCATCTTTCACTATGGTCCCATGTACGGCCTGGTGCTGGCTTTCAAAAAGTACAACGCCAAGCTGGGCATTTTGGGCAGTCAGTGGATTGGCTGGAAAAACTTTGAACGGATTTTTATAACTGCTCAGGCGAAGACGGCGATCATCAATACGCTGGAGATTAGTTTCTCACGTCTGCTGTTCCAGTTCCCGGTGCCAATCATTCTTGCTATTCTGATTGACGAAATGCCCAAGAGCGGCTTCAAAAAGATTTATCAAACCGTCTACACCTTCCCTCACTTTCTATCTTGGGTGGTTGTCGGTACCATCATGGTCAATCTGTTCAGTAACGGCGGGTCTGTCAATTTGATTCTGAACAAGCTGGGTTTCAGTTCAATCCCGTTCCTGGGCAGCAAATCACTTGCCCGTCCGATGCTGTACATTACGGCAAACTGGAAAGGCATGGGATGGTCCTCCATTATTTATCTGGCAGCCATCACCGGCATCGACCCCTCAATGTACGAGGCCGCCTATATTGACGGCGCGGGCAGATGGAAGCGAATCTGGTATATCACACTTCCCAGTATCGCCAACACAATCGTGGTAATGCTGATTCTGGATCTGGGTGGCATGATGAATGCCGGCTTTGATCAGGTTTACAACCTGACGAACGGCGTCATCAAGGAAAAAATCGATATCATCGACACGTATGTGAATGATATTACCTTCAATGCCACGCCAAACTACGGTTTCTCCACCGCTGTGGGGCTGTTTAAGTCAGTTATCAACTTTGCTCTGCTGCTGACCTCTAACGCGGTTGTCAAGAAGGTCCGTGGCTCCGGCCTGTTTGGTTAAGGATGCAAAGGAGGGTATGAAAATGGCACGCAATAAAGGCCTGAAGCGCAAGACGACAGGCGATTATGTGATTTTCGTTGTGATGACGATTCTTGCGCTGGTTATCGTGATTCCGTTCTATCTGTCTATTGTTATTTCGTTTGAAACGCCAGCCGCCTATGCCCGTAGCCCTGCGGCAATGTGGCCTGCTGAATTTACATTGGCGAATTATAAATATCTCATTAATGTGGGTGCCCTGGGCGTCGGCTACGCCAACACCATTTTTGTGGCAGGATTCGGCTTGCTGTATGCAATGCTGCTGATGGTCAGCATGGCGTATGCCTTTTCTCACCCGTCTTTCCCCGGGAAAAAGCTGTTCTTCTTCATCATGCTTTTTACGATGTTCTTCGGCGGAGGACTGGTGCCGACTTATCTGTTGATGAAGGATTTGGGACTCCGCAATACGCTGTGGGGCATTATCCTGATGGGTGGCGTATCAGCCTATAACATCATCATCATGAAGGGCGGCTTTGAAAGCGTTCCTTCTTCGCTGAGCGAGGCTGCCACGATTGACGGCGCCAACGAACTGCAGATTTTCTGGAAGGTTATGCTGCCCTTGCAGATGCCGTTGCTGGCCACATTCTCCCTGTTCACGGTAGTAGGTTACTGGAACAGTTGGTATTGGCCGAGCATTCTGATTAACAAATCCAAACTGCAGACCCTTCAGTTGGTACTTCGCTCGGTTGTGAATTCTGCTTCTGCTGCCCAAACCGCGGGCCAGTCCGCCTCAGGTATGGCAGGAGAAGACCTGTTCTCAGAGGGTATGAAGATGGCGGCTGTTGTGGCTACCATGCTGCCGATTATGTGCGTTTATCCCTTCCTGCAGAAGTATTTCACCAAGGGCGTTCTGGTGGGTTCCATCAAGATGTAACTCTTTCTCACGGTGTCAGCGGGTGATTATGCCCGTTAGCATAATATTATTAGGAGGAACTTTCTATGAAGAAGTTTCTGGCTCTTCTGATGGCGGCTCTGATGCTGCTGTCCTGCGGCTCTGCTCTGGCAGAATTCGACACCCATGTTGAATTTACCGCCACCAACCGCGGCATACTGAGTGCCGGCGTGGACTATACCGCCGACGATTACTATCAGTGGATTTGTGAGAAGTTCAATGTCTCCATTGAACCCATCATCACTGACAGTGCGACCCATGAAGCTACTACCACCATGTGGATCAACAACGGCGATATGTGCGACGTGCTGACCCAGGCTGATTTCTCTTACTCCACTTATCTGGAGTGGGTTGATCAGGGTCTGTTGGCTCCTCTGCCCGATGGCTGGGAGACCAAGTACCCCAACATCAAGAAGTCCATGGAAAAGAGCATGATCCTGGACAAGCTGACTGTTGATGGCAAGGTCTATGGCATCCCTGCGGCTGTATTCCTGAACTACATCGATATGCCTGTTCCCGTTTCCCACCAGTGCGTTTACTACCGTAAGGACTGGGCGGAAAAGCTGGGCTACGATTTCGGCGATACCATCACGGTGTCTCAGCTGAAAGAATTCTGCCTGAAGGCGATTGAGCAGGACTTGGCCGGCAACAGCGCCACCGTTGGCCTGACCTCCCGCACCGGCCTCATCATCCCCGATCTGGTCAACATGAACGGCTACAATTACACTCGTTTCGTCAAGACTGATGACGGTTATGTTTGGGGCGGCAATATGCCCGGTGTGACCGATCAGATTGCGATGATCCGTGACCTGTATACCTCCGGCATGCTGGATCCTGACTTCTATCTGCTGGACAGCAACGGTATCAACAACCGCTTTGCCTCCGGCGTTGCTGCTGCTCTGTATCAGGATGGCGGCCCCGGCAACCATTCCACCGTTTGGACCCGCTTTGCTGAAGCTAATCCTGATTTGGACGTGGATGCCTGCGTCAGCTCCGCTGTTCTGGCCGATGATAACGGTGTTGTTCGTGCCCATGAGTGCACCAACTTCTGGACTGTGAAGTATTTCAGCCCGGACATTGATCCCGAAGTTTTCGACCGCATCCTGTCCATGATTGACTACTTCAACGATGGTGCTGAAGGCGAAGTTGCCGGCTATAACGGTATCCCCAATGTTGACTGGCAGTGGACCGAGGACGGTATGTTTGATAAGTCCATCGCCGATCCTGAGAAGCCTGCCTATACCAGCAAGAACCTGTTCTCTACTTGGGGTCCCTGCTCCGACGAGCTGTACTCCTTCAATGCCTCCCTTGCTTATCCTGTTGCCGTTGAGCACTATCTGCGCAACATGGAAACCAAGTCTGCCGGCGAAATCGTCCGCTATGACTATGACTATGCTTATTTCAAGAGCGAAGCCAAGTCCAACTACTCCATCGATATGAACTCCAAGGTTGCAGAGCTGGTTGTTGATGCCACTCTGGATATCGAAGCTGAGTGGGCGAAGTTCGCTGCCGACAACGAAGGCATGTGGAAGCCCGTAGAAGATGATCTGAACGCTGCTTTCTTCGCCAAGTAAGATTATCAGAACCCGTGGGGAGCCGTGTTCACGCGGCTCCCTTTCTCGTTATCATGTCAAAAAGGGTGTCCTGCATGAAAAAGAAGATTGTATTTCTGGCAACATGTATGCTGCTTTTTGTTCTTGCTTCCGCCTCCCTCGCGGAGGAAAGCTGCGTTCTTGTACAGTACCAGACAAACCACTCTGCGTTAAACCAATCCACGTTGGATATTGCTTCCGGCATGGGGTATATTATCCAGGATGAATCCGGGAAACTGTTTGTCATTGACGGCGGGCTGGAGGATGACGGTTACCGCTTCCTGCAGCTGATCAAGGAGGTCTCCGGCGAGGAAAAGCCCCATGTGGATATGTGGTTCCTCTCGCACCCTCACGGCGACCATTATGGCGCGCTGAAGGCAATTGCCGGCACCTATCCGAATCAGCTGACGGTGGACACCATTCTGGCCAACTTCCCGCCAAGGGATTTTGTGGATACCGTGAAGGGCACCAGCTATGCTCCGGGTGAAGCGGCGCTGGATACCATCCGCTACACTCTGAACGCGGAACTGGCTGTACCGCATACCGGCGATACCTATCAGGTCGGTCAAATCTCCATTGAAGTGGCGACCACCTGGGAGGATTTGAAACAGGTCAACGAGTGCAACGAAACAAGCACCATCCTGATGGTTCGGGCAGGAGAAAAGAAAATTTTGTTCCTGGGTGACGCATATGCGGCGACCTGTAAGAACGCGGTCAAAAACTATGGGGATAAACTGGCATGCGACATCGTTCAGGTTGCGCATCACGCGGTTTGCGGCGGTTCGGTAGATCTGTACAAGGCAGCGAACGCAAAGGTGTACCTGATTCCCAATAACCGCATTACCGTAGATATCTGCAAGAAGAAAGACAATGTGGTTTACTGGGTGATGAAAAATGCCCCTGAGATTGTATACGCCGGGGACGGTACGGTGTATTTTGATCTCTCTGAAAAATCCGAGAAATAAGGGAGAAATTTGGCATGAAGGTCAGCATGAGTATCGGTTCGCTGATTCGGGTATTCAATCCGGATAAGAGTTTCGCAATGGTCAAAGAAGCCGGGTTTGACGGCGTCGACTTTGGTTTTCATATGTTCTACTCCTACGGAGATATTGTGAACGGGAAGACGGAAAGCATCTTCGGAAAAAGCATGGAGGAAGTTCGCGAATTCATGCGTCCGTATATGGATGCGCTGAAAACGAACAAACTTGAGATGCTGCAGGCGCATACGCCTTTCCCGTTGTATACCAAGCATGACTCATCCAATGAGGCCGTTATCGAGGCAGCGAAGAAATGTATTATCCTGTGCGGCGAGGCAGGCTGTCCGTATCTTGTGGTGCATCCCCGCTTTGGCGACTACGACTGGCGCCTTGACGCGGATACGCAATGGGAAGTAAACCGTGAAATGTATTTGAAACTGCTGCCCTACGCGCGAGAGTACAAGGTGGGTATCTGCCTGGAAAATATGTATACCGTCAATCGTGGACGTATTATCGGTTCTGCCTGCTCGGATGTATACGAGACAGTTTCCTATATTGACAGGCTGAATGATATTGCGGGTGAGGAGATTTTCTCCTTCTGCTATGATTCAGGACA
>JAZUDA010000235.1:0-9821 GCA_045639455.1 Clostridia bacterium
CGTGATTGACCAGCTGTACCACTGTGGCGCGCAGGTCGTCTATACCGCGCTGGCGGATGTTCACGTTTCCGGCCACGCCAAGCAGGAGGAATTGAAGCTTCTGCACACGCTGGTTCGTCCCCAGTATTTCCTGCCTGTCCACGGCGAGTACCGCATGCAGTGGCAGCACGCCGTGCTGGCGGAGTCCATGGGTATGCCGGGCAGCAATATTGTCATCCCTGAGCTGGGACAGGTCATCGAGATGGACGCCCATTCCCTGGCGATTACCGACCAGGTTCCTACCGGATCGGTACTGGTGGACGGCTTCGGTATCGGCGATGTGGGCAATGTGGTTCTGCGGGACCGGAAGCACCTGAGCCAGGACGGTCTGGTCATCGTGGTGATGACGGTGGATCGGGAACTGGGACGGCTTCTCTCCGGCCCGGATGTCATCAGCCGTGGCTTTGCCTATGTGCGTGAGAACGAGACCATCATCACCGAGATCCGGGAGCTTGTTCGCAATGTTGTCATCAGCAGCGGCTGCCTGGAAACCGGCGACTGGCAGGGCCTGAAAAAGCGCATCAAGGACGATCTGCACCGCTTCATTCTGGAAAAGATGAAGCGCAACCCCATGATTCTGCCTATCGTCATGGAAGTGTAAACACAGCAATCATATGCTCCCTGACGGAAGGATTCTTCCTGAAGGGAGCTTTTTTCAAAGGAGAACAGAAAAATGGAATACGGGATTCAGATGTACTCCGTGCGGGATTTGACAGAAAAGAATATGGCGGAGGCGCTGCGGCAGGTCGCCTCACTGGGTTACCGTAATGTGGAATTCGCGGGCTTTTTCGGCCATCCGGCGGAAGAAATTCGGGATTTGCTGGCGCAATACGGCCTGAGGGCGTCCGGAACGCATACGGGAATGGACGCGATTGCCGACCATTTTGAGGAGACGGTTCACTATCACCGGACAATCGGCTGCAAGAATATCATCGTTCCAGGCGCGGACCTGTCCTGCCAGGAAAAGCTGGACGCGTTTGTTGAAAAGGCGAACCGTTTCGGGCCTCTGCTGGAGCGAGAGGGCATCACGCTGGGCTACCATAACCATGCCCGGGAATTCCTCCTGAACGCGGACGGTTCTGCGATTCACGAGCAACTTGTTTACCGGACAAAGCTGCGCCTTGAGATCGACACCTACTGGGCATGGGTCGGCATGGGCGACCCGGTCGCATTGATGGAACGCCTGCGGGACCGAATCCATGTGATTCATATCAAGGACGGCGACCGGGATGGAAACGGCAGCCCCTTGGGCATGGGTCAGGCACCCTGCCGGGAGGTATGGCAGAAGGCCGCGGAAATGAAAATCTCCATGGTGGTGGAGTCCGAAACGCTGACCCCCTCCGGCATGAAGGAAGCGGAAATCTGCATGGAATATCTGCGCGGCATGAAATAACAAGCATGAAAAAACCTCTGCCCCAAGACGGGACAGAGGTTTTTTATCTGATTGCTTATTCTTGGGCAGGGGCGCCCACGGGGCAGTTGTCAGCGCAAGCGCCGCACTCGATGCACTTTTCAGGATCGATTACGTACTTGCCATCGCCCTCGGAAATGGCCTCTACGGGGCAGGCACCGGCGCAAGCGCCGCACATGATGCAATCGTCAGAAATCTTGTATGCCATAGTTGATTTACCTCCTGTTTTATTTGATCCGCGCCGAAACCGGCGAGGTTCATAAGCTATCTTATCACGGGCGGACGGGAAAAGCAAGCGAAAAATTTATAGCTTGATGCCTAACTGAACCTGTTCGTCGTGATAACGGTGGAGCAGCGCCTCGATGCGGGCCTGAGGGGACAGCAGGGAGGACAGGGAACGATTGTGGTTCAAGGTGGCGATGATCAGGGCAATGTACTTGCTCAGGTCCGCCTGCACATACCAGGGAGCTTCCTTCAGCTCCGGCGGGCAATAGGTCAGGTTGGTGGAAATGACCTTGTCGATGATGCCCTCTTCATAGGCCTTGTTGAACTTCTCGATGCCGGAGGTGAACAGGCCGAAGGTGGCGGAGCAGAAAATGCGGTTCGCCTTGCGCTCCTTCAGACGGCGGGCCAGGTCAATCATGGAATCGCCGGAGGCAATGATGTCGTCGCTGACGAAAATGTCCTTGCCTTCCACGCTGTCACCCATGTATTCATGGGCTACGATGGGATTGCGGCCGTCCACGATGCGGGTATAGTCGCGTCGCTTGTAGAACAGACCCATATCCAGGCCAAGCACGGAGGCATAGAAGATGTTGCGGTCCAAGGCGCCTTCATCGGGGGAGACAATCATCATGTTATCCCTGTTGATCTTCAGCGTCTTGTCCTGACGGCACAGCGCCTTGAACACCTGGTAGGAAGGCATGACGCTCTCGAAACCGGACTGGGGGATGGCATTCTGCACGCGGGGGTCATGGGCATCAAAGGTGATGATGTTGGCCACACCCATGTTAATCAGTTCCTGCAGTCCCAGCGCGCAGTCCAGGCTCTCCCGGCTGCTACGGCGGTGCTGACGGCCTTCATACACCATGGGCATGATAACATTGACGCGGATAGCCT
The DNA here is from genome assembly GCA_045639455.1 of Clostridia bacterium. Taxonomy (GTDB): domain Bacteria; phylum Bacillota; class Clostridia; order Christensenellales; family Aristaeellaceae; genus JAZUDA01. The sequence goes on from JAZUDA010000235.1 coordinate 2,570, forward strand.
TGTGACCGACCGCGGCAATGATGCGCTTCAGGTTCTGGAAGTGGTCATCGGGGGACATGGGGACGGTCTGACCGTACATTTTGTAGGTCATGTTGTAGGCACCCACGTCGCAGAGGATATACAGATCAAGTCCGCGCACAGAGGCGGAAATCAGGCCCTTGCCTTCGCCGTTGGAGAAACGGGGGCAGGAGACCGGGGTCAGGTAAGAGTCACGGTTCATGGCAGGCACAGTATACAGGTCGCTGTCCACGGTGGGGATTTCCTGTTGTGAATGCCATTTGAGCAGCCAGGAATTGACCTTGTCGCCCATCTCTTCAAAGCCGGGCATGGCAATCAATCCCAACGGTCCGAAGGGTGCCGCCAATACATCTTCGTTGCTCCACTTACTGATCAGTTCCGTCATTTACGCTACCTCATTTCCGTATTCGTATATGGATAAAAGGAAAACCGAACGTTGGAACGCGGGGAGAAAACTCCTCACCCGTCTATTATAGAACAAACCCCTTTCAAAAGAAAGGGGGGAAGGGCTTTTTTGCGAAAAAAAGATTTTATGTTGCTTGATATGGATGAAAAAATCCGTGAAATCACCATGCCAGCGGATAGTCGGTTACAGCACGACCCAGTTTGGTACTGTTGCTTTTCAGCACGGTCAGCACGCCGTCAATGCTGGTGGCGTTGGTATAGGGGGTGGGGATAAAATCGTTGTAGTCGGAATGGGAGGAAATACGGCAGGGAATGATGATAAAGCCCTCAGGGGCAATCACGCCGTCACGCAGGCGGAAACGGGTCTGGAAGATGAAAGTGCTCATGTCGCTGGGCTTGCTGTTGCCGGCAAAGGAAAAATTGCCCAGGGAGTAGCAGATGTAGTGACCGTTGTATTCTTCAATCGGGTTGATGCGGTGGCTGTGATGTCCGATGACCAGATCTGCGCCGGCATCGATGGTCAGATGCCCCAGGGACACCTGATTGTCGTTGGGGGCATAGTCCAGCTCGTTGCCCCAGTGATAGCTGACGATTACGATTTGACAGGTCTCCTTCGCGGCAGCGATGTCAACGGGAACTTGCTCCCGCAGCGTGGTGTAGGCGCCGTTGAAAGTCTGGTAGGACAGCATACCGATGGTCACACCCTTGACGGTATAGACGCCCAGATGGCCGTTGCCGCTCCATACAACGCCCGCTTCCTCCAGTGTGGAAGTGGTGGAGCTATAGCCCGCCTCGCCGAAATCACGACAGTGGTTGTTTTCAAACGAGACGGCCTCCACATTGCCCGCGGTCAAGGCCTGCACGTACTCTGGCGGGGCGTAGAACAGATAGTCGTTGTTTGTCTTGCTGGAGGGCGTTGTGGAGGTGTCGGTGGTCAGCACGCCCTCAAAGTTCACAAGCGTCAGGTCGTCCGCGTAGAAAATGTCCCGCACGTTCCGAAAGGGAAAGGTGACGTCCCCTTTTTGCTTTTTCAGTTCGGTTTCATAGATGGACGCGCCGGAGTACTGTTTGTTCCGGCCGATGGTCACATCGCCCGTGCAGGAAACGGTCAGCAGCAGGGAACCGTCCTTCTCGTACCAGGTGGAAGGATCGTCCTTATCCGGCGTGGGCTGGGGCAGCCGCACTGCGGTCTGATCAGTGCCAATGATGTCGAAAAAGGAGATATCCTCGTCATCGTCATCCCCGCCCGCGGCGATGGCAACGCAGGGCAGAAGAAAGACAAGAAGCAAACAAAACAAGCGTTTCATCGGGCTTTTCAAAACGGTTCCCTCCAAAGATACAGAATAATTTACGCTTCGCCGCACTTCGCGCGAAGTCCGGCCTCGTCCAGCACCGGGATGCCCAGTGCCATGGCTTTTTCCAGCTTACTGCCCGCTTTTTCTCCGGCAACGACAAAGGCGGTCTTTCCGCTGACGGAGGAGGCGGCTTTGCCGCCGTGGCGGCGAATCATTTCCTCCGCCTCTTCGCGGGACAAGGTGGGCAGCGTACCCGTGACCACAACGGTCATGCCGGTCAGTTCACCGGAGTCGGTATGTGCCTGCTCGCGGGGTGCGACTCCCGCGGCTAAAAGCTGGGCGATTTCCTGACGGTTCTCCTCAAAGGAGAAGAATTCCGCTACACTCGCGGCAACAATGTCGCCGATATCGGGCAGGGCCGTCAGGCTTTCCGTGCCTGCCGCGGATATGGCCTCCAGCGTTCCGTAGGCGCCCGCCAGGTCGCGGGCGGTTTTCCGGCCCACATTGGGAATGCCTAAGGCAAAGAGGAAGGCGTCCAACGGGCAGGAACGGCTCTTTTCAAGGGCGGCAAGCAGGTTATCGGCTTTCTTGTCCTGGAAGCCATCCAGGGTCAGCAGCTGCTCGCGGGTGAGACGGTACAGGTCTGCCGGGGTGCGGACATCCATGGTGTCGTAGAGCTGCTCCGCCGTTTTTTCGGAAAAACCTTCGATATCCATGGCATTCCGGCCAGCGAAGTGCGCCAGCCGCGCAACGGCCTGGGGACGGCAGGAAACACGGTTCAGGCAGTACAAATTGGCGCCGCGGGTCACCAGCTTTTCCCCGCAGGCGGGGCAGAATTCCGGCGGGAGAATGTCCTTCTCCTCCGGCGCGCGGTCGCCCACGCGGCCCATGATTTCGGGAATCACGTCATTGCTGCGGCGAACCCAAACTTCTCCGCCCAGCGTGACCTTCTTCCGCAGGATATCTCCATAGTTGTTCAGCGTTGCCTTGCGAACCGTGACACCCTCAAAATCGATGGGACTCAAATGCGCCAGCGGGGTCAGCTTGCCTGTACGGCCCAGCTCCCATGTCACATCCTCCAGCGTGGCGGTGTTTTCCTCGGCGGCGAACTTGTACGCTACGGCCCAGCGGGGGAACTTGTCCGTATAGCCCATGGCGGCGCGGGTCGCGGTATCGGCCACCTTGATGACGGCACCGTCAATCAAGAAGTCCAGTGAAGGCCGGGCAGCCTCGATTTCCGCGATGGCCTTTTCCATTTCGGGCAGCGTGTCTACCTGCCGCAGGAACGGACTGACGGGCAGCCCCTGGGAGCGAATAAAGTCCAGCATGCCGGGCTGATCCGTATAGGGTGGGTTGTCAATGGTACCCACCTGATAGAAGAAAGCGGACAGATGCCGGGAGGCGGTCACCGCCGGGTCCAGATTGCGCAGCGCGCCGGCCGCAGCGTTGCGGGCATTTTTCAGCGGCTCCGCGGCGGTAAGGTTGTATTTTTCCAGAGCAGACAGGCGCATGATGCACTCGCCCTGCACCTCCAGCCGTCCCTTGTAGGGGATGGACAGCGGCACACAGGAGACCGTGCGGGCCTGAGGCAGGATTTCCTCGCCCACCTCGCCGTTTCCGCGGGTGGCGGCATGCACCAGTACACCGTTTTCGTAGGTCAGGTTCAGCGTCAGGCCGTCCAGCTTGTACTCTATATAATAGGAAAGGGGAGGCATCGAAAGGCTCTCCCGCAGGCGGCTTGTTCTGTCCGCCCAGGCTTCGAGCTGGGCAATGGACTGCACCTTGTCCATGCTCCACAGCCGGGTGATATGCCGATGCGGGGCAAAGGAGGACAGGGGCGTTCCGCCGACCCGGTGGGTGGGGGAATCCGGCAGCACGATGCCTGTTTCTTTTTCCATTTGAAGCAGTTGATCGTACAGCTTATCCCACTCTGCGTCGGAAATCAGCGGATTGTCAAGTTCGTAATAGGCGCGGGCCGTCTCATTCAGACGGTCCACAAGGGCCTGCATATCCATGGTGTTCTCCTTATGTCAATCCTGTTCAACCTTCACAATGGGGGCAATGCTCAGGGCGAACTCCTTTTCGCCGCCGCTGGAGAAGAGTACCCGTACCCGGGCGCCGCTACCGCTCCCCACAATTTCCAGCACCTTGCCCAGGCCGAAGGTCTTGTGCATTACGGAATCGCCGGGTGCAAAGGGCGGCGCGTCAAACCGGCGGGCGGGGGAGGCGACAAAGCCCTTGCTGACACCGGGAATATTCAGGCCGCCCGCGGGGGGAAGACGCACGGAATCCGCGATATTGAAGCTGATGGGCTTGCGTACCGGGCGCTGGGCGCCGTTCATGCGGGTCTTCAGCGGCATATCGTCAAAACCTGCCTCCTGCTTCAGCTGCCGCAGGTAGGCATCCGCCTTCAGCCGCTCCGGAATCTCGTTCAGGAAGCGGGACGGGGCGTTATGGGCGTACTGGTTATACAGCAGACGGTTGCGGGCGTAGGAGAGGTACAGCTTTTTGCGGGCACGGGTCAGGCCCACGTAGCAAAGCCGGCGCTCCTCCTCCATGCGGGTATCATCGGACAGGCTGCGGTAGGAGGGAAACACGCTTTCCTCCATGCCGCAGATAAACACGGCGGGGAACTCCAGACCCTTGGCGGAGTGCAGCGTCATCAACGTCACATATTTGGGCTGGGATTCGCTGGTATCCAAATCGGTCACCAGGGCGATGTTTTCCAGAAAACCGGCCAGGTTCACGTTTTCACCCCGGTTGGCGTACTCTTGCACGGCACTAAGAAATTCCTGCATGTTTTCCACACGGGTTTGGTTTTCCTCGGTTTCGGCAGGCAGGTACTGCGCCATCAGGCCGGAATCCTTGACCACCTTTTCCACAAATTCCACCAGCGGCAGTTCATCGGCCAGGGCGAGGAAGGTGTTCATCAGCTCGGTAAAGGCTCCCACGTTCTTGATGACACGGGAGGAGGTACCCTCGGGCAGGTCATTCAGCACGCTGTAGAGGGGCAGCCCCGCGTTTTCCGCGTAGGTGTTCAGCTCGTTCACCGTGGCATCGCCGATGGAACGGCGGGGCACGTTGATAATCCGCCGCAGGGATACCTCATCCGTGGGATTGGCAATCACCCGCAGGTAGGCCACGATATCCCGCACTTCCTTGCGGTCATAGAACTTCTGCCCGCCGAAAATCCGGTACGGGATGCCGGCACGGACAAGCGCCTCTTCCAGCACACGGCTCTGGGCATTGGTACGATACAGAATGGCAAAATCACCATAGGAGAAGATGTCGTGTTTCTGGGCGTGGGTAATCTCGGAACAGACCCAGCCCCCCTCCTCCTTTTCGTCCATGGCGGGGTAGACGGTGATCGGTTCGCCCGCCTCCTCTGTTGTCCACAGCGCCTTTTCCTTACGGCCTACGTTGTGGGCAATCACCTGGTTGGCGGCATCCAGAATATTGGCGGTGGAGCGGTAATTTTGTTCCAGCTTGATAACGACCGCCTCGGGAAAGTCCTTTTCAAAGTCCAAAATATTCCGCACGTCCGCGCCGCGCCAGCCGTAGATAGACTGGTCGTCATCGCCCACAACGCACAGGTTGCGGCTCTTCATGGTCAGCAGTTTGACCAGCATGTACTGGGCCCGGTTGGTGTCCTGATACTCGTCCACCAGCACGTAGCGGAAGCGCTCCTGATAATACTGCAGGACGGGCGGATGATCCGCCAGCAACTGTAGGGTCTTGATCAGAAGATCGTCAAAATCCAGCGCGTTGGCGCTTTTCAATTTCTGCTCATACCGGACGAACAAATCATGAATGGTCTGGCAGCGGAAATCACGGGCGGAAGCGGCAAACCATTCGTCCGCGCCCTGCAGCTTGTTCTTCGCGTCGGAAATCTTTGCCTTGATTTCCTTGGGCGGGTACATTTTTTCGTCCAACCGCTCCTCCTTGACCAGCCCCTTGATGACCGTCAGCTGGTCGTCATCATCGTAAATGGTGAAGGAACGGGTATAACCCAATTTTTCAATATCGCGGCGGAGAATCCGGGCGCAGGAAGAGTGAAAAGTGGAAATCCACGCTGCCTCGGCCTTTTCCTCGCCCACCAGCTTGCAGATACGCTCCCGCATTTCTCGGGCGGCCTTATTGGTAAAAGTCAGTGCCAGAATATTCCACGGTGCTACGCCGCTATCCATCAGATTCGCCACCCGGTACGTCAGAGCCCGGGTCTTTCCGCTGCCGGCACCTGCCAGCACCAGTACAGGACCATCCAATGTTTCCGCGGCAAGCCGCTGCTCCGGGTTCAAAACGGATAAATCCATACATACCCTCCGTAGGTCAAAACAAAAATCATCATGACAAATAAGTACACAAAACACACCCGGGGATAAATCCCCAATTCATTATATCATATCCGAACGGATTTTGCACGGCTTTGACAGAAGAAAAGCGGAAATTCGACAAAAAAGGAAGCGGAATCGGATTGCCGGAAGGATTTCGCCGCGGAGCGGGAAAATCGAAGCCAACGGGGGGAAGACCTTCCGCGACCGGAACCGATTCATGAGAGCTCCCTGCGGAGGCCGCCGCTCATCGGCAGGCGGAATCCGGCGGCAAAATAACGGAAGCATTCATACGGCCGCAGGTGGATGGGCCGGGGAAATATCCGCCCGGCGGAGGCGTTTTTCAACAGAAAAAATTATCAAAATTTTTTTTTGAAACCTATTGACTTTATCACACTAAAGTGATAAACTAATGTCGTGATGAACAAGAAGCGTCACTGAATCACGAAATTGAAGAAAAGAAGGGTAAGAATCATGAAGAAACTGATCGCTGTGCTGACTGTCCTGGTATTGGCCCTGTCCGTGTGTTCACTGTCCCTGGCCGAGGATGACCGTCTGGCCGCCATCAAGGAAGCCGGTGTCATCACCGTGTGTGCCGAGCCCTACTTCCCTCCCATGGAGTTCATCGATCCCATGAAGCTTGGCGCCGAACAGTTTGTGGGCGTTGATGTGGAACTGGCCAAGTATGTGGCCGACAAGATCGGCGTGAAGCTGGAATACGTTCCGCTGGAGTTTTCCGCCGTGCTGACCGGCATCGCCGAAGGCAAGTATGACCTGGCAATTTCCGCCCTGGCTTGGAGCAAGACCCGCGCCGAATCCATGAATCTGTCCATCGGTTACTATACTTCCCTGACCGGTGGCGATGATTACGGCTTCTTCTGCCGCATCGAGGACAAAGACAAGTACAATACCATCGAGGCTGTTCAGCAGGCGGTGGTTGTAACCCAGTCCGGGTCCGTGCAGGAAGGCTACTACGATGAATTCGTAAAGACCTGCAAGGAGTTCAAGCGTACCTCCTCCATGACGGACGCCTATCTGGCAGTCAAGGAAGGCAAGGCCGATGTGTGTGTTTGCTCCATTGATGCCGCGAATCTGTGGGCGGAGGCCAATGGCAATGTGACGACCACCACCGATTTCCGCTTCCCCTTCGACGAGTCCAAGGGCGGTACCCGCGTTGCGGCGGCGCCTGAAGGCACCGACAGC